>JBFHWR010000110.1:0-11282 GCA_041599395.1 Gemmatimonadales bacterium
ACTACCTCCTGTTTCTCAATAACGACGTCGAAGTCGTGGAACCCTCATGGCTGACCGAGATGGTGTCGCATCTGGCACGTGAAGAAGTCGGAATGGTGGGCGCTCGCCTCCTGTATCGCGACGATACCGTGCAGCACGCGGGCGTGATCATCGGGATCGGCGGCGTCGCGGGACACATCTACAAAGGCCGGCACCGGAGCGACCTGGGGTACAAGGGGAGGGCGCAACTGACGCAAAATCTCTCGGCGGTGACCGCCGCCTGCATGCTCGTCAAGAAGGATCTGTTAAACAACGTCGGAGGGTTCGACGAGCGCAATCTCGCGGTGGCATTCAACGACGTCGACCTCTGCCTCAAGATCCGCGAACTGGGCAAGCTGATCGTGTGGACGCCGTTCGCCACGTTGGTCCATCACGAGTCACAGAGCCGCGGCTCCGATCGCGCTCCCGAAACTACCGGGCGATTCGACGAGGAGTTTGCATACATGCAGCGGCGCTGGCATACCGATGCCTACGACGATCCGTACTTCAATCCCAACCTGTCTCTCGAGCACACGGATATCGCGTTCGGACGACCACGGGTGCCGGCGATGCTGGAGGTATTGCAACATGTTGCCTGACGGCGTGCTGGAAAGCGACGGATCCGGGAATGGCTCGGTTCAGCAGGGGGGACGCCGGCGGGAAAACCCACGCCAGGAAGAACACGCGAGCGTGCCGGCGTCGATCCATCTCCCCGCGTTTGGTGTTGTTCGGGATTGGATTACCAGCTATCAGATCGACGGACATGCAGTCGGTGGGACCGCGGATCTCACGCGTGACCAGCGATTCCATGCGTGGCTGGAGACGGGTGTGAAGATCGAGGGCCGGCGCGTGTTGGAGCTCGGTTCGCTCGAGGCGGCGCACACTGCGATGCTGTGTCGAGCGAAGGCTCGGCAGGTAGTTGGTGTGGAGGGGCGTGCCGAAAACTTTGTAAAGTGCTGCATCGTGAAGAACGTCCTGTCGTTGGACCGGGCGACGTTCGTCTTCGATGACATTGCCAACGTTACCCCCGCTGTGTACGGCCGCTTCGACGTCGCGCTCGCATCCGGCGTGCTGTATCATCTGGCGGACCCCCTCCGCGTCATCCGGCAGCTGTTTGAGCTCGCCCCGGTCGTCATGATCTGGACCCATATCGCCACCGAGCACTATCCGAGGGGTCGGACGGCGACGCTGATGGATGGCGACCGGCCGTTCAGGGGAAAGTGGTACCGCGAACCGAAGTCCCTTCTCGCCGGACTCGACCGTAAATCCTTCTGGCCGTACCTCGCAGACCTTCGCCGGATGTTTGCTGACGCCGGCTTCCGTCGCGTCGATGAGCTTGCCGTCGATGAGAATCACAGTCAGGGTGCGGCTTGGCTGGGAACCGTATGGGCCGCTGAGAACGGTCCGCATGATGCAGCGTGACCGACGGATGGCCTCTGGCTTCGGACGGGACGAGGTCCGTGCGTAGGACCGTCAAGCTGTCCAGAGTGATCGGGCGGGTACCGATCTTGTCGGACGTGTTGTTCTGGTACTACTGCTACGTCAGAGCCGACATGCAGCCTCCACAGCTGTTCAACTACGTCGGTTTTCCGGACTTTGCCGCGATCGGCCGTGGCTATTTTGACGAAATCGTCCGGCTCGGTGGTGTCCAGCCGGATCACTCCGTGCTGGACGTGGGGTGTGGGATTGGCCGGGTCGCCATTCAGTTCACGACGTTTCTCCGCGCCAACGCGCGCTATGCCGGATTTGACGTCGTACCGAAGGGGCCCACTTGGTGCAATCAAAAAATCGCCAAGCGGTTCCCCAACTTTTCGTTCGACCACGTTGACGTATACAATCGGCACTACAACAGACGCGGAACGGTCGCGCCAAACGAGTTCAGATTTCCGTACGACGATGGTTCGTTTGATTTCGCGTTTGCCACGTCCGTGTTCACCCACATGCTGCCGGGCGCTGTCGCGCACTATCTCTCGGAGCTGTCTCGCGTTCTGAAGTGCGGCGGCCGGTGCTTCATCTCGTATTTCTTGCTGAATGACCAGTCCGAGAAGTACATGGTGGACTCGGACTTCAACTTCACTGTTGCCGGCGACGGCTACAAGGTCAAGTCCGAGAAGGACCCGGAAGCGGCGATCGCATACGAGGAAGGATTCGTTACCAGATTGTATCGCGATGCCGGCCTCCGCCCGATCTTGCCGATCCATTACGGGGATTGGAGCGGGAGAGTGGGCGCAGTAGGAGGACAGGACATCATTCTGGCGGAAAAGCCCGCGGTCACGGCATCGTGAAACTCGCAGTCGTCATACTGAATTGGAATAATGCGGAGCAGTCGATCGCGGCCATCCATCATGTATCCGGCTGGCACACCCTCCAACCGGACATTTGGGTTGTAGACAACGCGTCCAGGGATGGTGATGCCGATCGAATCGCCGAGCAGTGTCAGGGTGTCCGGCTGATCCGAAGCCCGCGCAATCTCGGATTCGGCGGGGGAAACAATCTCGCTATCGATCGCGCTCGCCACGAGGGTGCGGAGGCGATCCTTCTGCTGAATAACGATGCCTTCATCGAGGAACGCGCTGTTGAGGATCTGCTGGCCGTGTTCAGTGATCGATCTACGGTCGGGATAGTTGGCCCGCTCATCCGTGAGACCGTCGCAGACCAGACCTACTACACGCTTGGTGGACGAGACATCGTGGAGGGCTACGACACACACATTGTCAGCGACACTCCCCCCGATGCGGGCACCCCACTCATCACGGTGGACTATGTGCCGGGTACGGCAGCGCTCATTCGCGCTGCCATGTTGGAGCAGGTTGCGTTGTTTGACGAGGAGTACTTCTTCAGCGGCGAAATGGCCGACCTCTGTAAGCGAGCGAGGGCAATGGGATGGGAGACGTTCATCGTGCCCTCAGCGCTTGCTAACCATCGAGATGGGGCTGGGGCGCAACGCCACTCACTTTATGCGTACTACAGCGTCCGGAACCGTTTTCTTTTTGCGCGAAAGCACGGTTCCCGTTGGCACCTCCTGTTGTGGTCCGCGCGGTGCCTCCGCATCGTGCTGCGGCACCTTCGAAAACGTCAAGCCGCCATCGCCCGCTGTTATTGGCTCGCGTTGATCGACGGGCTCGTGGGGCGGTACGGCAACCAGCATGAACGCGTCCAGCCAAGCTAAAGCCACGGTCGTCATCCCGAACTGGAACGGTGCTCGTTGGCTCCCCGGCTGTCTCGGGGGCTTGGCCGAGCAGACGTTCCGTGACTTTCATGTGGTGGTGGTGGATGGTGCCTCACACGACGGTTCTGTGGCATACGTGCGTGAGACGTTTCCCGCGGTCCACGTCTTAACCCTCGATCGCAACTACGGCTTTGCGGCTGCTGCCAATGCCGGCATTCGCGTGAACCGCAGCCCATACGTGGTCTTGTTGAACAACGACACGGTACCACGTCCGCAGTGGCTTGGTGCGCTCGTGGATGCGATTGAACAGGCGCCGGACGCGGTGGGGAGCATCGCGTCCAAAATGCTGAGTATGAATGACCCGGAGCGCGTCGATGACGCGGGCGACCTTCTGACGTGGCAGGGCGCCGCGTACAAGCGTGGCCACGGCTGTGCGGCCCAGGAGTATGACAGGCCGATCGAAGTGTTCTCCGCGTGCGGCGGTGCGGCGCTCTATCGCCGAGTGTTCTTGGACGACGTCGGCCACTTTGACGAACGCTTTTTCGCGTATCTGGAGGATGTCGACTTGGGTCTCCGCGGCCAACTACGGGGTTACCGCTGCCTCTACGCGCCAAATGCGGAGGTGTTGCACCACGGGTACGGCAGCCAGACGCGACGGGCGCGCTATATCCGTCTGGTGACACGGAATCGCTTGCTCCTGCTGCTCAAGAACGTGCCTGCACCGCTTCTGTTGGCGCATAGCCTCGACCTCGTCTACGGTCAATTCTATTTCGTCGTTGCCTATGGACGACCACTACAGTCTCTTAGCGGCTATCTCCTGTTCCTCCGTGAATTGCCGCATGTGTGGCGCGAGCGGCGTGCGATTCTCCGTAATGGTCGAATTGCGAACTCCGACTTGGCGAGCCGATTGGAGAACGGCCTTCGCGACCCGCCACTGCGGCAGTTGTTGGCGCAGCGCCTTCAGCGCGCCCTGTCATGACCATCCTCTACCACATGACCAATGCGCCCCCCCGGATACCAGGCACGGACGCGGTGGACCAGGATGTGGCTGCGCTGGAAGGACGCTTTGGCGGCAGCTCCGTACGGCTGAACCCGTTCAGGAGTCGCGGGCCGCTCTGGCGATTGGATGCGTTTGCGGGCCTTCACCTGCTGCCCAAACTTTTGCGAATGGACCGTGAAGTGGAACTGCACCACGTGTTCGGTGGCGCGGTGAGGTACTATCGTGTGCACAGGATGCTCGAGCGTCCGATCGTCTACACCGCCGTCGCAGGCCTGGAGGGGACGCGCCCGTCGAGGCACATGCGTCACCTACCCAGGGCGATCGTCGTCGCGAGCGAGCGAAGTGTCCGATTTCTCAGAAAACGTGGCTTCGGCAATGTCGTCCTGATTCCCCCAGGCATCGATACGGATCGCCTTACACAGCAGCCGCTCCCGCTCCAGTCTGACTTTGTGCTGTTGGCCGGTTCAGCACCATGGGTGCCCGAACAGTTCTCCAGTAAGGGGTTCGACGTTCTCTTCGCCGCAGTGGCACGACGGGCGAATGTCCGCTTGGTTTTGCTGTGGAGAGGTCTATTGGAGCGCGAACTGTTGGTGCGGCTCGATCGTCATGGTTTGCGGGATCGCGTTGAAATCGTCAACCGGCATGTAAACGTCAACGAACTTCTTGGGCGCATTCACGCTGCGGTCGTACTTGCCGAGCAGGCACATTTGATCAAAGAGTATCCGCATTCGCTCATCGAGGCGTTAGTCGTCGGGAGGCCAGTGATGGTGAGCCAATGCATTGCGATGGCTGATTATGTCCGATCAAAGGATTGTGGGGTCGTAGTGGAACACCTGACGGAGGAAGGGGTGGGGAATGCTCTCGATCGTCTGAGTGCCGACTACGAGAGATATCGGCAGCGTGCGGTGCAAAACGCGCGGCAGGATTTCTCGTTGGGATCGATGCTGGATGCTTACCAGCAGGTTTATGAGTCCTGCGGTTACCGGGGCAGGGGGACCGGCGAGTCGAGCGCGGATGCCGCTTAATGGGACAGGGCGTACAACACGATATTGAACGCCAGCGCGTAGGAATCGAACGAGAAGCGCTCGAAGAACTCGATCTCCTCACCTTCCCGCTCCCAGCCGTCCGCGATATCGGTGTTGTGGGACATCAAGACCATGATACGACCGGATTCATCGAGAATCGCGCGAAGGTGCGGAACGGCGGAGTCCACGCCGCGTTCCGAAGTGCCGACACCGCCGGTTCGCCGCCAGTGTTGAATGGACGGGATCTGCGGAATCTCGTTGACCGCGTAGAGCGTATGCCGCAGGGGATGATTGGGGTCGATGTCGATGATCGGGTACTCGGCAAGCGGAATGACTTTGTCGATCTCCGACCTCCAATGATCCCAGGCATAGGGACCCCAGAAATCATCGACATAGAGGAAACCGCCTTTCAGCAGAAACTGCCGTAGGCGGGTTGCTTCCTCGGGACTGAACCCAATGGTGCCCACGTCCGACATGAACAAAAACGGGAACGAGAAGATTGCGTCATCTGTCAACTGCACCACGACGTGGTTGGGTTCGCCGTACGAGTCTCTGCTGATAGGGGTCTTGGTGAACTCGCCGAGCCGTTCCATCAAGTTGCGGTCGGCATCCGGATAGTCGGTGAACCAACCCTGTCCGCCTCGTTCCCGCCGCACACTCGTGTAGAGCACCCGGCTGAAGACGAAACGACGGTCGGTCAAGGTCGCTGCGTCGGGGAACTTGGGCGGCACCCTGCGCCACCCTCGTCCCTGGCCCGTCAGGGGCGAAATGTCCCCTACCAGGGCGAAGAGCACGAACGCAGCGGTGCTCCAATGCGCCATCATCAACCCTATGGGTTTCATGATCGAATTCAAAAGATAGCAACCCGCTCAGGAGGTGCGTAGGTTACGTCGTTCTGCAAGAAAAAGGCCGGCAACCATCGCCGGCCCTCCGAACCTTTATCAGACCTGCTTGCCAGCGGCTTACGGGAACGTGCCAAACCGTGTCGCCGTTCCGTACGAGCTGGCCGTGCACTCATCATCGAGGAACCCGCCTCCTTGTCCGTTGAAAAACCAGTCCGCCATGTCGGTGGTGGCGGGCGCGTAATCGTCCATCCAGCCGGACACGCCTGTGAAGTCGTCCAATCCGAGAATGACCGCCAGTGATTCCAAGTACCCTGCCGTCGCTTGGAGACTGACACTTCGGTCGCCGTCTGCGTTGGTGTACGCGAACTGCGCAAACGCCGAGTATTCGCTTGCCAGCATCGCCATGCCATCCAGCCGCAGGTAGTTGCCACCGACGAGCGGGGTCACTGTCGGAGCCGGCATTTCGGGTGGCAGCGTAATCGTGAAGCCACCCACCGTGCTCCGGATATCCGTGACGCCGCGAGACCGGTCACCCAGCATGGGGTCAACCGCGTTGAATACCGTCACGACCCGATCGGTGCCGATACGTTGACTCGCTGCGGGCGCGTGCACGTCAAAGCTCGCGCCGGACACGCGGTGGAGGTCTGCCACCTGGCAGCTGCCGGCGCTCGCAAACTTGAATGAACCGCCACTGCCAGTGAGCTCCCCCGCCGTCAACCCGGTAACGGTAACGGACCCCGTCTCGGGCACGGCTGCGTCCGTGCCGTTGAAGTCAACCAATCCGGCGTCGCCCATGTCGGCGATGTCCAACCCACGGCGCACGATTACCTTGGCGTTCGTGCCGGGATCGGTGGCATCGGATTTGAAGGCGACGAGGTTCTGAGGCCCATCCGCCACGTCAAGAAACTGGTACGCCCCATCACCCGTGATCGGGGGAATGATCGGTGGTTGAGCGTCGCCGAGGAACACGCTGGCAACGTCGCCCATGTCCATGCCGGCAACCGTGAAGTTCACCGTCTTCGTGGTCGGCGCGTCGCAGACATCAGACGACAGCGTCGTGAACTCGGCGGCCGTTGCATAGATCACACTCAGATCGCGCTCGCCCCCGGCGTCTTCCGTGACCAAGGCAACGCCGCCCTTGGTGGAATTCAAGGTGAACGTATAGACGTCCCCGACGCCCATCACCTGCATCCAGACGCCACGGCGCGATGAGCTGTTCGGCGGGCTGCTGCCACCGCCGGCACCGTCTTCAAACGCGAACCAGATGGGCTTCTCATCCATTTCGCAGGAGGAAAAGTCGGCGGTAATCGTCGTGCCGCCACCCGCCATCGTGACCGTCACCGTAAACGTGGTGGTTTCCTGCGAAACCCCGGTTGCATCTCCGGCAACGGTCAGGGGATACGTGCCTTCTGCCACACCAGAACCGACCGACACGTTGAGTGTTGAGGAGTTGCCGGTGGTGCTTGGCGGGTCCGGCGTCGCGGTCATGCCTGACGGCGCACCGGTCACCGATAGCGAAACACTCTCGGCAAAGCCACCGGTTCTATTGATGTTGATCGTGGCACTCGTCATGCCGCCTTGCGGTACACTGGCGCCGCTCGGCGTCATCGAGAGGGTGAACCCTGGCGGCGGCGCGGTCACCGTCAGATCGAGATTGGCGGACCGCGTTCCGGGTGCGCCCACACCGTCAACCCGTAGGTTGTACGTGCCGGGCGCGACGGAGCCGTCCACACTCACGGTGAGGGTCGATGTGTTGCCCGTCGGCGCAGCCGGGTCGAAGCTGCCGGTCACACCGCTCGGGGCATTCTGCAGCGACAGCGTGACCGCCCCCGTGAAGTTCGTGCGGTTGATGTTCACGGTCGTCTGACCGCTCATGCCCTGCTCGACAGAGAGCGCCGCCGGGTCAAGCGACAGGCTGAAGTCCGGCGCCTCCGTCACGGTTACCGTGAGCGGCGTCGATCGCATCCCGATGCTGGCGTCTCCGTCCACGGTGAGGTTGTACTCACCTGCCGGGACTGCGGCTCCCACCGAGACCGTGAGCGTCGAGCTGTTCCCCGTGGGCGCGGCTGGATCGAACGTGCCGGTCATGCCCGCGGGCGCGCCGGTCAACGTCAGCGTCACCGCCTCGGTGAAGTTGGTGCGGGTGATCGAGACCGCCGCCTGCGCGCTCTGACCCTGCTCGATCGTGAGGCTCGCCGGTTCGACACCGAGACTGTAGTCGGGTACCTCTTCGACCGTGAGTGTCAGCGTGGCCTCCATGTCGACGGCGGCGCTTACACCTGGTGCCGACCCGGATCCGCTGCTCCCCACCACCGTCAACTCGTACGTGCCTGGGACGGTCGTTGCATCGACCGAAACCGTGAGCGTTGACGTCGTGCCGGTGGTGGCCTGCGGATCGAACGTGCCGGCTACGCCAGTGGGAGCGCCGGTCAACGACAGTGAGACCTCACCGTTGAAGTTGGTACGGTTGATCGTCACGGTCGCTTGATCCGACATACCCTGCTGAATCGTGAGCGCGTTTGGCTCGACTGCAATCGAGAAGTTCCCCACGGTGAGCGTGAGCGTCGCCGTTCGGTCGGCGAGCGTTGCGGTGGTGCCGCGGACGGTGAGCGTGTATACACCTGGGGCGGCTGCGGCGCCAACGTTGAGGGTCAACGTCGATGCATCACCGGTCACGACCGCCGGATTGAACGTCCCGGTTACGCCGGCCGGCGCGCCCTCGAGCGTCAGCGTCAGCGCATCCGTGAAGTTGATCCGCGATAGAGCGATCTCAACTGTCCCGGCGTCGGTCTGCTCGATGGTGAGCGCGTCCGGGTCCAACGTCATGGTGTATGATGGAGGTGCCGCCGTCACCGTTACGGTGAGTGGCGTCGACCGCTCACCGATAGCGCTCGTACCGTCAACCGTCAGGTTATAACTTCCCGGCGCCACTGAGAAGTCGATATCGATCGTCAACGTCGACGCGTCACCTGTCGGTGCTGCTGGGTCGAACGTGCCGGTCATGCCGGCCGGGGCGCCGCCTAGCGCCAAGGTCACGGCGTCGGTGAAGTTTGTTCGGGTGATCGTGATGGCGCTCTGCCCGCTCATGCCCTGTTCAATCGAGAACGCATTGGGGTCGGCTGCGAGCGTGAAATCGGGCTGCTCGGCTACGGTGAGCGTGACCGTCGCTGTTTGGTCGTCCAGGCCCGAAGCCGCCGAGCGTACCGTAAGCGGGTAGTCCCCCGTCGCAACGGAAACATCAACCGCGATCGTGAGCGTAGACGAAGACCCGGTGACCGGCGTTGGGTCAAAGGTTCCGGTGACACCAGCGGGGGCCCCCTCGAGGGACAGCGCAACGCTACCGGTAAAGGCCGTGCGCGTGAGGCTCACTTCCGTCGTGCCCTGATCACCCTGGTTCACGGTTATCGCGCCCGGAGTCACCCCGAGCACGTACCCCGAGATGGTGAGCGTAAACGTGGCGGTCACGGCTGATACGCCGCCGCCGCTGGCACGGACCGTTATCGTATAGACTCCCGGCGCCGCGGTGGCTGCCGCCGTGACGGTAACGGTGGCAGTCGTCACGTTCCCGGACGTTGATACGTTGCTAACAGTCCCGGAAACGTCGCTTGGCGCTCCCTCGACGCTAAAGGTCACCGTGCCGCTGAAGTCGCCGCTGCTCGTGGCGGTTCCGGTGATCTCGACAGATCCGCCTGGCGCAATCGTGGCGCTGTTTGGGCTGAGCGTGATCGTAATCGATCCCGGCTCGGTTCCGTCTGTCGTGCAGTTCAGACCGACGATCAGGGTCGCCGCAGCCACCAGCCCAAACTTCGATATGCGGTTTCTTAGGCGGGACATAGTGCCCTTGGAGTTGTAGTATCGTATTGGCGTTTGATCAGGGGCTCTACGTTGTAACAACGTAGTGAGTTAGCTAGTATATGTGCGGGCGCTCCCCGTGTCCAGCCACGCCCTTGCCATCTCAGTGTGCGAGCACGCAACACAGGTATTACGTTCCCCCGTGCACATTCAGACGTGGCACCAGACATCCCCATCCCCTGGGGCTGGGACGAGCGTTACAGTTTTCCGGCGGGGAAGCCGCTTGGCGGATCGATGAAGATTGGACTCGTTGGGTTTGCAGGTTCGGGAAAGACCACCGTTTTCAATGCCATGACGGGTCTGGATGTGCCCGTTGGGTTCGGCGGCCAGGTTCGCCTCGGCGTCGTCAAGGTTCCGGATGAGCGCATTGACAGACTGTCGGCCATCTACTGCCCCAAGAAGACGACCTATGCCGAGATCAATTTCTGTGACATTCCCGGTGAGCACGGAGCTGAAAAGAAAGGTCTCTCGTCCAACGCTCTACAACAAATCCGTGACCAGGACGCCCTGTGTCTCGTCATACGGGATTTCGAGAATCCAGCGCTTACGGGCAGTCCGGACCCTGTCGGCGACCTCGAGGCGTTTCACGCCGAATGCATCTTCGCCGATCTCGAAATCGTCGAGCGGCGGCTGAACCGCGCCAAGAAGGACAAGCCGGATCCGCTGGTGGTGGCGGCGTTTGAGACCATGAAGCGAATGTTGGAAGAGGAGCGCCCTCTGCGATCGCTCTCCGACGACCAGCTCGACCGTAACCTGCTCGCGGGATACGGGTTGCTCACCGAGCGGCCACTGCTGGTTGCTTTCAACCGAAGCGAGCGGGACGCGATGAGCGGCCTGCCCCAGCAAATGGTCGATCGTCTGACGGAGATCCAGGCCGGCGGTTTGGTGCTGTCGGCAAGTGTGGAGTCCGAGATCGCTGGGCTCGATGCTGCGGATCAGGCTGCGTTCCTCGAGGACTTGGGACTCACCGAATCGGCTCTATCCCGGTTTATCCGCACCGCGTACGGGCTGCTTGACCTCATTTCGTTTTTTACCGTTGGGCCGGACGAGGTGCGCGCGTGGCCGATCAAGCGCGGAACCAGGGCGCGGCAAGCCGCTGGAAAGATTCATTCCGATCTCGAGCGCGGCTTCATTCGCGCTGAAGTCATGCCGTACGACGTGTTCATCAAGCACGGCTCGGAACAGGCGGTAAAAGAAGCGGGACTGCTACACGTGGAAGGGAAGGACTACGTGGTACGGGATGGCGATATTTTTCATGTACGGTTCAATGTTTGAGTGGACGCAGGACGCAGGACGCAGGACGCAGGACGCGAGACGCAGGACGCTGGCCGAGGTGCTCCGGGATGCGCCGGTCGGATCCGAGACGGGGACCT
>JBFHWR010000111.1:0-11205 GCA_041599395.1 Gemmatimonadales bacterium
ATGATGTCAGCCTGCATACCAGGGGCGATGGTGCCAATCCTGTCCTCCATGCGGAGCGATTTCGCCGCGAGCGAGGTGGCGGACACAATCGCCTTCATCGCGTCCTGCCCTCCGCGCTGGACACGGTAGATGAGTTCCTCGAAATTCCGGCCGTGCGCGCCCGCTACTGCATCGGTTCCAAACACAATCTGAAGATCAGGTGTGGCGAGGGCCTGCTGGAACACCGCTAGCGCCGTCGGCACGGCACGCTCCATTTGTGCAAAGCCCTCCTCGGTGTAGTTCCCTATCCCGAGGAACTTGGCCTTGTTGTCGAAGTAGTTGGCAAAGATGAGCCCAATGTGAGGGTCGTAGTACGTCCCATGCTCGGCCATCAACCGGAGCGTGGCGTCATCGAGTAGCGCACCATGCTCGATCACCGTGCAGCCCGCCGTTACGGCGCGCCGCGCACTCTCGGGTCCATGAGCATGCACGGCGGTTCGCAATCCCACACTCCGCGCTTCCCCGCACGCCGCGTCGAGCTGCTCCTGCGACATCGTCGCCGTGCCACCCACACGGATGCTCGCCGAGGCAAACAGCTTGATTACGTCAGCTCCATCGGCTGCCCGTTGCCGCACCGCTTCGCGGATTTCCGCCGGCGTCCCCGTGCGCTCGTTGATCGATTGCAGCGACGTGAGGATGCGTGGGCCCGGAATGATGCCGCGCGTAATGGCATCCCGAAGTTCACGGTCCACGGGCGAGCCGAGACTTTGTACCGTGGTGATCCCGGCGAGCAACGTCAGGTATGCGTTTTCCACGGCATACAGGGTGGATGCGGACGGGCTCTCCTCCTCGGGAGACAGGTGGTGAATCTTGCCATCTGGGTCAAAGTGCCACGTGAGATGGTTGTGAGTGTCGATGCCGCCAGGCAGCACCGTGTAACCAGTGAGGTCGTAGATCGTGCCGGACGCGATCCCTCCGAGCCGCACGATGCGGGCGCCATCTGTCACAATCAACGTGCTACTGAGCGTCCCACCGGTGCCGTCCAACACGCGGTCCGCACGTAGCGTGATCTGCGCCGTAACGGGCGCTGACGCGATGGACAGACATAGCAGTGCCGTGACACAACCCCGCCTCACGATCCATCTCCCGTGGGAAGCGCAAGGGCAATCAGGGTGGCGTCCTCCCGCCCGGTTGCGATGACAAGAAACTGACGCCCGGTGCTGGTCCGGTAGGTCATCGGGTTCCCATGCCCACCCGCGCCGAGATCATGCTGCCAAAGGATCTGCCCGCTGTTCTTATCGAGTCCGTAGAGGATCCGGCCGCCGCCACTCATGAAGAGCAAGCCACCATCGGTGATCAACGGCCCGGATTGCCCGTGGGTCGGCGGGCCCATCCCCAGCGGTGGCAAGTCCAGATCCCGCAGCAGTGGGTGATTCCGCACCTGGGGAGCGTCGCCGAACGGAACCTGCCATCGATGCTCGCCGGAATTCATGTCGATTGCCGTGAGTGTGGTGTACGGTGGCTTGTGAACCGGAATCCCGTCTTCCAACGACAGTATGCCGGACACGTCACCGACATAGTTCGCCTCCGCCTCGCCTTCTTCCGGTTTGCGCAGCTTGAACACGTGAGGCCAGTTGATGCCAAATACATACAGTGTGTTCGTGGTGGGATCAAACCCCGCTCCACCCCAATTGGCCGCACCCCACACACCCGGCATCAGCACGGTGCCCTCGAGCGACGGCGGTGTGAAGATCGAACCCATGCGGTACGCCTTGACCAGTTCGAGGGCCTTGGCCCGAAGCTCGGGAGTGAAGTCGATCAGATCGTCGATTGTGAAACCCTGCCGTCCAAACGGAGCTGGCTTTGTCGGGAATGGTTGCGTCGGCGCCAGTCGCTCGCCCGGTACATCCGATGGCTCGACGGATCGGTCCTCGATCGGCCACACCGGCTCCCCCGTCACACGGTCGAAGACATAGGTGAATCCCGTCTTGGCGACGACCGCAACGGCATCGATCGTTTCGCCGTCCACGGTGATCGTCATGAGATTCGGCGGAGCTGGCAAATCGTAATCCCACACGCCATGGCGCACCGTCTGAAAGTGCCACACGCGCTTCCCCGTCCGTGCGTCTAGGCACAACACCGATTCGGCAAAGAGGTTGTCGCCCTTGCGATGGCCGCCGTAAAAATCGTTGTTGGGCGTGCCAACAGGGAAATACACGAGGCCGCGTTCCGCATCGACCGTGAACGGTCCCCAGACGTTCGTTGCGCCCGTGTATGACCAGGATCCGTCTTCCCACGTCTCGTTGCCGAATTCGCCTTCTTGCGGAATCGTATTGAACTTCCACACACGCTGCCCGGTTCGGGCATCGAACGCCTGGAGGTCCCCGGGCGGGTTCCGTTTGTAGACGCGATTGTCGGGCATGCCGCTGCCCAGGATCACCAGATCCTCCCACACGACCGGCGGCGATGTGTTCGTGTAGTGCAGCCGGTTGATCTCCCACACGAGGTCAGCCGTGAGATCCACCTCGCCGTTTATCCCAAAAGACTCGACAGGCTTTCCTGTTGCAGCGTTCAGCGCAATGAGACGCCAGCGGGTGTTGATGAAAATTCGGCGCTCCTCACCGTCCGTCCACATGGCAACACCGCGATGGCAGAAGCGGCATCCCCTGGGAAGTTGACCCCAATCGTACGATCGTGGGTCGTAGCTCCATAGTTCCTCTCCCGTGGTGGCATCCAGCGCGACAACACGGCTGTACGGGGTGCTGACGTACAACGTGTCGTTCAGCATGATCGGTGTGGCTTGAAACGCGCCGGGCCGGACGGGTTGGCCGGCGAACGCGACACGAGCCGCTGGAATCTCGCGTTCTCCGGTTTTCCACGTCCAGATCCGCTGGAGTTCGGTGACGTTATCCCGGTTGACGTCCGCTAGCACCGAATACTTGGTGCCGCCGGCATCTCCTCCGTAAACCGGCCACTCGACAAGTTGCGCCTCGGCACCAGAAAAGAGGACAAGCGTTGAAACCCAAAGACTTATTATCGCTGGGACCGTAGGCACCCGTTTTCCGAACGTCTGCAGGTCTAGAGTGTCAGTAAGCACTCGGCCTCCCATTCTCCATTCTCCACTCTTCACTCTCCGCTCTCTGATTCTCTCCTCTCCGCAGCCTGGCGCGTCCCTTCGCGGCCTGCAGTTCGCGCGTCACCAGCGCGACATCCCAACCACGGCACCGCTCACTGACGCCCGCTCCGGGACCCACCGGCCCGCTCCGAGGCAGGCATGACCACTGCACCGTTCTCCACCCTCCATTCTCCAATCTCCAATCTCCACTCTCCACTCTCTACTCCCGATTGTTGGTCATTCGGCTTCTAACATGGACTCGTCCTTTTCGTCTCGATCTTTCCACAGGGCCGTGAAGTAGTAGCTGAGTACGAGGAACAGCCCCCCGAATCCCAAGAAAAGCAAAATCCGCCAAATCGGTTCGAGTTGCGACAAGTCGACCAAAAACAATTTGACGACCACGACCAGGAATGTGGCAAGGGCCGCCTTACGAACAACACTCAGGTTGCGGCGCAACCCGACAAGCAGCAGGATCAACGCGTAGAGCCCCCACGCAATCGAGACAAAGCCCTGCCCGCCCGGCAAACCGCTGAGTTCTCGCCACCACCAAGCTAGCAACAGGATATGGGCGATCACGAGGTAGATCCGCTTCGTGTCCCTCTCGGCAAGCAGTGACGATCCGAAAATAGCACCGCCGAGCGTCCCGAGGTGGAGACCAGCTGGAAGGTTGAAGACGGCGGTTCCGCTTGCGTCTCTCCCAATCAATCTGGTCGCGAGCCAATAGGCAGTGAACGCGAAGAGGAGGTGGGCCGCTCCGAGGTAGTACCGATCCTGGAATCGCCGCGCGAGAATGAGGAGCCCCACGCCGATCGCCGACCAAGCAACCAAAACGTACATCGCTCCATCGGTCAACTCGATGAACTCGCTCAAGCATAGTCCCGCGAAAGCGGTTATGGCGATAAGGCGATACCACCGTCTTCCGGCAGCACCAGGAAGCAGGTACGAGGAGGTGCCAATCGCTCCGATTGTTAGGAGGTTAGCGAGCGCCTGACTGTTGAGGACTGCCGGTCCCTCCGACGCGAGCATTCGAACACCGAGCCAGCCGACGACTACGACCAGAAGTGCATGCGCTGTAAACCCAACGGGGCGTTCATTCAATCTCTGCGCAGCGTAATGGAGAACGAGAATCTCAAACGCCCACGTGACCAGCAGCGTGTGGCTCTGAAAGGCATATTGCAGCCCAATCGCCACCAACACTGCGGCCGCAGCCACATGCATTGACCGGATGCGAATGTCGATCCGGCTCGCACCCAGGCGCCACCATACGACTGACAAGAGCGCAGCACCGGCGGCCGCGACGCCACTCGCCACGGGATCATCGTACGGCCAACTCTCCCGGGCAAAGAAGAAGGCGACGAGCGGGATCGAGAGCGCCAGTATCTGGCCGCTCCGGGCCGGCAGCCGTTCCTCGGGCATTCCCATCATCCGGGCGAATCCGGCGCGGGACGGTGTATGCCACGAACCGGGGGTTCTAGCCGCCAGCGCCTCCCGGGCAATGGGAACCGCCCAAAACGCCAGCAACGCAATCAGCGCCCCGAGCTGCAACGCCCAACGATCGGCTGACGTAATCGTACCGGCGTCAGTGACCACGCGGTACAGGCCGACGCCAAGCACCGACCAGCCGCCCAACACCGTCGTCCACAGCAGGCTCAGCCAGCCGCGGTGCAGATAAATCGCACTCGTGCCGATGAGCACGAGGCAGGTGTACATAATGAGTCCAGCCACGGACCCCGCATCCGTATACAAGAGAAACGGCGTGCCGAGGCCGCCAATCGCTCCAATGATGGCCAGTACCGGCGCGTCGGTGTGAACCGCCGCCCAAAACGTGTACGCCGTCACCCACACCATGAACCCAAACGCGACCGGATAACTCACCAGTTCGAAGAGCTGAAAGGCCGCAAACCCCGTGATGTAGAACGTGGCAGACGCACCACCGAACATCACTGGGGCGAACCACCGCCGCTTGCTCTCGACACGCACGCCGATCCCCAGCAAGACGAGACCCAGCGCGAGCCCAAAGCCAACCCGTATCGGCGGCGTGAGCCATCCGACGTCCACCGCGTATTTGAACAGGAACACCACACCAAGAAGCAGCAACCCGATACCGAGTCGGCTGAGCCAGAATCCCGCTCCCTTGTCTTTCAGGCTCGCCAGTGTTTCGCTGGGTAGCTTCCTGGCGCCACGGTCCGGCGTCGCGCGCGGTTTGTGAGCGGCTTGCATCGCCCGGAACCGTGGCGGCGGTGCCTTCGTTTCCTCGGCACGCACAGGAGGCGACTTCGTCGCCGGGGGGGTAAGTCGTTCGCGCCGGGCAAGGGCGGCGATCAGATCCCGCACCGTCCCCTCCAGCCGTTCTACGGACTGTTCGAGGCTTGCAACGCGCTCTTCGACAGAACGTTCCGGACGGTCGTTCACGGGTGTTGGTTTCCTCTCCTGCCAGGTCTTCGATCGTGCTCAAGATATGCGCTGGGCCGAGAACGGCCAGAACGGACGCTCCCTTTCTTGCACTCATCCCGAAGGATCCACTACTTTCACCGCCCCTTTCTTCCGACGCGGCCGTCATGACCGAACCCGATCGCACAGACACGCAGTATCCCAGGTACCGGTCACACTATCGGCCGCGTACGCGAAACGGTTGGATCGCTGTGGTTGGGTTTTTGGCGTTCTTCGCGCTCACGCAGCCACCCTTCGTGCACACGCTCGCCAATCGTATCGCCCCGACCGTCTTCGGCATGCCATTTCTCTATGTCTACCTCCTGATCATCTACGTCGCCTTGATCGGCATTCTCATCTGGGCCCAGCGCAAGGGCGTGTAGCATGGAAGCGTGGGTCATCGCGACGAGCCTGATCTTTACCTATCTCATCATCACGATGCTGCTAGGCGTTGTGGCCAATCGCCGGCTGAGCGTGGACCTCGAGGATTTTCTGCTGTACGGCCGGAAAGCCGGGTTCGTCGTGCTTTACCTCACCGTGGTGGCGACGTACCACTCGGCATTCGCGTTTCTGGGCTCTGGCGGTTTTTTCTACACGCACGGCATCGGGTTCTGGGACGCGGGAGCTTGGACCGTACTCGTCGGTGCTATCACCTACGTACTGGGGAGCCGCATCTGGGCGCTCGGCAAACGCTTCAAGTACATCACGCCCGCAGATATGCTGGCTGACTTCTATGAGAGCGAGACCGTTCGAGTGGTCGTCGCCATCGTCTCCGTGCTCTTTACCATTCTCTACATTCAGGTACAGGCGCAGGGCTTGGGCTACATATTGGAAGTCGCGTCCGGCGGTCGCATCCCGTTCGAACTCGGTACGCTGATCCTTCTCGTTGTCGCCGCCGGTTACTTGGTTGCCGGTGGCTTGCGCGCCGTGTATTGGACCGATGTCGTCCAAGGCATTTGGATGTACGCGGCCGTGTGGATTGGGGCATTGGTGCTCGCGTTCAAGCTGTTCGGCGGGCCGCTCGATCTCTGGAGGCAGGTTGCCGTGGAACGCCCAGATCTGCTCACTTTACCCGGACCACAGGGGTTTTTCACGCCAGGCATGTGGTTTGGCTTCGTCGTCGTGCTCTCGTTTGGCATCGTGTTCCAGCCGCACATCATGATTCGGTACAACACGGCGATCTCGGGACGGACCATTAAATGGCTCGGCGCCACGACCCCGATTTACCTCATGACGCTCTATATTCCTGCGGCGCTCGTCGGCCTGGGCGGCGCGCTCGCGATGCCCGGCCTGGACAACCCGGATATCATCTTTCCCGAACTGCTCCTGACACACGCGCCGGCATGGCTCACAGGAACGATTCTGGCGGGCGCGACCGCCGCCGCCATGTCGACCTTGGATTCGATACTTCACTCCAACATGACGGTGCTGACGCGAGACGTGTACCAGCGGTACGTTTCGCGTGACGCAAACCAGGCGCACTACATTCTCATGGGGCGTGTGTTCGTGGTGGTGCTGTTGGGGATTGGTTACCTGCTGTCGATCAAAACCTTCGAATTCTTGGTGGTCGTCGTCGCGCTCTCGGGAGCGGGCGCCCTTCAATTGATGCCCGCCATTCTGGGCGTGTGCTTTCCGACTCGACGCCTGGTCACGCGTGCCGGTGTCCTGGCAGGTATCGCGACCGGGCTCATCGTCCTCTACCTCACGCTCGTTGTGTCGTCACATCCGCTGACGCTACACGGCGGTGTCTGGTCGCTGCTTGCCAACTTCGCCGTGACGGCCGTGGTCTCCCGCTTCACGCGCCCTCCCTCTGCAAGAACGGTACGGCGCATCCACGGCGAAATCGAGCGATACGTGTATGGTCCGCCGCCGTCGGCCACTGCTGCGGTGTCCGCCCGGGATACGGCATGAGTGCCGGTCCCCCCACCGTCGTCGGCATCGACACGGGTGGGACGTTCACGGACTTCGTCGTGGTGGATGACCACGGCATTCACATTCACAAGGAACCATCCACCCCCGACAATCCAGCCCGCGCGGTGCTCAACGGGCTCCGTCACGTTCTCGAGGGCGCGCAGGCCGGCATCGTGCACGGATCCACCGTCGCGACCAACGCCCTTCTCGAACGCAAGGGTGCGCGGACGGCACTCGTGACAACTGCGGGCTTTGAAGACGTGATCGAGATTGGGCGGCAGACGCGAAGCGCGATCTACGATCTCAACGTGCAAAAGCCGCCGCCCCTCGTGCCGCCTGAGTTGCGCCTTGGTGTTCACGAGCGAATCGGCCCCAAGGGGGACGTGGTCGAAGGCGTTTCACCGGAGAGCCTACGCGACTTGCCTGACAGACTGTCGGGATTCGGCGTCGAGTCCGTTGCAGTGTGTTTGTTGCACGCATATGCCAACCCCAGCCACGAGCAATCCGTCCAGACCGCGCTGGAGCGGCTCGATGCATTCATAACGGCGTCGCACCAGGTCCTCCCGGAGTTCAGGGAGTTTGAGCGTACCTCGACAACGGTCGTCAACGCATATGTGGGACCGGTGATGGCACGTTACCTCGCAACGCTGTCTCGGGAACTCGACCCCGACCGAGTGCGCATCATGCAATCCAACGGCGGGATCATCTCACTCAGTGCCGCACAGGAATTTGCCGTCCAGACGATTCTCTCGGGCCCGGCCGGTGGTGCGGTGGGTGGGTTTGAGGTTGCGGGTCGGGCGGGATACCACAACGTCATTACGTTTGACATGGGCGGAACGAGCACCGACGTGTGCCTCTGTCCGGGGGCCCTCACCAGAACCGCCGACGCCGTAATTGGCGAAGCGCCGATTCGCGTTCCAGTCATCGATATACACACGGTCGGCGCAGGCGGCGGCTCCATCGCGTCCCGCGATCCCGGCGGATCGTTACGGGTCGGGCCCGAGAGCGCGGGAGCCGAGCCCGGCCCCATCTGTTACGACCGCGGCGGGACTGTGTTAACCGTAACCGATGCCAACCTCCTGCTGGGGCGCCTGTCTCCGCAACACTTCTTGGGTGGCGCGCAACACCTGCCCATCGCACCCGTCAGGCGCGCCATGGAATCCTTCGCAGTCACGATGGGTCTCCCGGTGTCTGAAGCCGCGGAAGGCATTGTACGGGTGGCGAACGCGACCATGGAGCGCGCGATCCGAGTGATCTCGTTGGAGCGGGGTTACGATCCGCGTGAATTCACCCTCGTCTGTTTCGGTGGGGCAGGCGCCATGCACGCCGCCGAGCTGGCGCGGAATCTCGCCATTCCACGGGTCCTGGTACCGCAGGCCGCGGGCACTCTGTCTGCCCTGGGGATGTTGCTCGCTGACTTCGTGCGGGACTACTCGCAGACGTTGCTCGTCAATACTGCGGAACTCAGCCGGGATCGGCTCGAAGCGGTATTTCAAACCATGGAGAAGCGTGCCCGACGGGAATACGCGGAACAAGGGTTTTCGGGTAAGCAGCTTTCCATGGAGCGTTCCATCGACATGCGCTACGTGGGACAGGGATACGAGCTCAACGTCATCGCTTCCGACGACCTCGAATCCGTCTTTCACCTCCACCACGAGCAGCGCTACGGATACGCCGACGTGGAGCGGGCAACCGAGGTCGTCAACGTGAGGCTTCGCGCAGTGGGGAAAACCACAAAGCCACCCGTCCCCGAGTACGAGCTGGAGGGCAAAGATCCGGCGGCGGCTCATTCGGGGACAATCACCATGGTATTCGATGGGTTCGACCACGACGCGCCGATCTTCGATCGATCCCGCTTGAAACCCGGCAACAGTTTGTCCGGCCCGGCCCTCGTTGTCGAGTACAGCACGACGACGGTTGTGCCGCCAGCGTTTCGCTGCACCGTCGACCGCTTGGCCAATCTCATCCTCGAGCAGGACCACGCCGGCTGATGGCGTCCCGACGAGCACGATTGCCCGCGTGGGATCCCATCACCTTGGAGATTTTTCGCAATCTCTTCTATTCGGCGGCTGAGGAAATGGGGGTGGCACTGTGTCGGACCTCGTTTTCACCCAACATCAAGGAACGGCGCGACTACTCGTGCGCCGTGTTCGACGGGGACGGACACATGGTAGCACAGGGTGAGCATATGCCGGTCCACCTGGGATCCATGCCGCTCTCCGTCCAGGCGGCGATCGAGCACGTGGACATGGCGCCCGGCGACATGGTCGCGGTGAACGATCCTTTCCGCGGCGGAACCCACTTGCCGGACATCACGCTTGTCCAACCCGTGTACCGCGAGGGTACCCGCCGCAGCCGGCGGGCGAAGCCAATGTTTTACGTCGCGAACCGTGCGCACCATTCGGACGTCGGAGGGATGACACCGGGATCGATGCCTTTATCGCGGTCGATTTATCAGGAAGGCATCCGAATCCCGCCCCTCAAGCTCGTGCGGCGTGACGAGGTAGTTGGCGATCTCATGGCGCTGATTCTCGCCAACGTGCGGACGCCGGTCGAGCGCGAGGGTGACCTCACGGCACAGATCGCATCCAACCGGACCGGAGCCCGCCGTCTGCTGGCAATTGCTGCGAAGTATGGTTACAAGACGGTTGCGGCGTATATGCGTCACTTACAGTCCTATGCAGAGCGAATGACGCGTGAGGCAATCTCTCGCATTCCCGATGGGACGTATCGCTTTGAAGATTGTATGGACGATGATGGGCAAGGGTCCGGCCCACTTCCCATCATCGCGACCATCACCGTGAACGGCGACAGCGCGCGGATCGACTTTACGGGCACTGCAGATCAGGCGAGCGGCAGCGTGAACGCCATCTATGCCATCACGCTCTCGGCAGTGATGTATTGCTTTCGGGTCATCGTTCCCTTCCCCATTCCATCGAATCACGGAACCATCCAACCACTTCAGGTCATCGCGCCGGAAGGCAGTCTGGTCAACGCGCGGCTTCCGGCGGCGGTCGCCGGGGGAAATGTCGAAACGTCACAGCGCATTGTCGACGTTGTGCTGGGTGCACTCGCCCAGGCGATTCCGGATCAGATTCCCGCTGCCAGCTACGGCACCATGAGCAACCTCACTCTGGGGGGTCGCGATCCGAGGTCGAATAGCGATTTTGCTTACTACGAGACCATTGCGGGTGGCATGGGCGCCCGCCCCACGTCACGTGGATTGGATGCGACGCACTGTCATATGACCAACAGCCTCAACACACCGATCGAGGCCTTGGAGCACACGTATCCCTTCCGCGTGTCGCGATATGAAGTGCGACGCGGTACGGGAGGCGCCGGCGCCTTCCGGGGAGGTGATGGTATCCGGAGAGATATCCAGGTGCTCTGCCCGGCTGAGATCACGATCCTCAGCGACCGACGTACCAATGCCCCCTACGGGTTAGCCGGCGGACAGGCGGGCACGCCGGGTCAGAACGTGCTGATCCACCCCGATGGGACGGAACGAGATCTCCCTGGCAAGGCGAGCGTGCACGTCGCAGCCGGTACCACCATTAGCGTGCGTACGCCCGGCGGTGGTGGGTATGGACAGAAAGAGATTGGCGATTAGCGAGTAGCGAACAGCGATTTGAGAATGGAGATTCGGCCTTGGCGCCTGCCTGCGTCCTGCGTCCTGCGTCCTACGTCCTACGTCTTGCGTCTTGCGTCTTGCGTCTTGCGTCCAGCGCCCTGCGTCCTGCGTCCTGCGTCCTGCGTCCTGCGTCCACTCA
>JBFHWR010000112.1:0-11204 GCA_041599395.1 Gemmatimonadales bacterium
GCACGGTCTCGGAGAGCGAGAAACTATCACCTTGAGGCTTGGGACACCACCACGACGGCTGAACGGGCAGCTCGTGGCTGGAGGGGGACGTGAACGGCATACTAACTGAGGCACAGCTCTTGCTTTCGATGGTTGCCGCTCAACCCATGTTGGCGAGGGATACCGATGAACAACCGAGACACCGCGATTCCCCGTCGAGCCGCTCCGTTGAGGTGATGTTGTTGGATAATCGCAGACTCCGAATCCCGTCGTGGCATACCACCGTACGCGCGACGCTTGCAGCAGCAGTGGCCGGTCTCGCGCTGTCGGTGACCGCGGGTCACGCCGCCGCCCAGGACGTCGATTCCGTCTCTACCGGATCCACAACCGGTCAGACACTCACGGTCGCTCACACGACGTCCGGAAGCGATCGCCTCATGATGGTGGGCATCAGCATGCGGAACGACGATCATGAGTACGCGACATCGGTCACATACAAAGGGGTCGCTCTGACTTTTGTGGCAGCCGATGAACGCAGTGACGATGCGCGAGTGGAAGTCTGGCAGTTGGTGGCGCCGCCCGTCGGGACACACAACGTCGTTGTCACGTTCAACAAGGATCTCAAGAAAGCGGCCGTCGCCGGCGTGACCACGTTCACAGGTGTCGATCAGACGACGCCAGTCGGGGCGACCGCAACCGCCAACGGGAAATCGACTCAAGCAAGCGTTACTATCACCGCAGCCGCCAACGAATTGGTGTGGAGTGTCGTTGATGCAAAGAAGCCGGTCACGCTGACACCAGGCGCATCGCAAACCGAGCACTGGCAGCGCACCACGGATGGCGACGAAGCATTTGGTGCGGGGTCGACGCAGCCTGGTAACGGGAATGTGACGGCGTCCTGGACCCTCGGAGACGACAAGGAGTGGGCGATCGCTGCCGTGGCCGTTCGCTCGAATCAGCCGCCGCCTCCACCCCCAACGGAGTACGTCGACGCCGTTTCCACCGGCGCTACTCAAGGCCAAACATTGACGATTTCACACACGACGTCAGGGAGCTCGCGCCTGATGCTCGTCGGCGTGTCCATCAATAATGACAATTTCGAAACCGTCACGTCCGTGACCTATGCCGGCTCCAGTCTCACACTCGTGGCCACTCGGACGGAGGAAGACGACGCGCGGGTGGAAGTGTGGCAGCTCGTCGCGCCACCGACTGGCACGCACAATGTCGTGGTGACGTTCTCAGCGGCGCCGTTCCGCGGCGCTGTCGCCGGTGTCACCACATTCACGGGCATCGACCAGACCAATCCGATTGCGGCCATTCAGACCGCCGAGGGAACCTCGAACGCCGGTTCCGTCTCGGTGCCATCGGCGAGCGACGAAATCGTCTTTGGCGCAATCGCATCCGAACTTCCGGGAACCTTGACCCCCGGGTGGGGGCAACTGGAGACCTGGAACCTCAGCACAAACGGCGGTTTCGCCCATGGCGCTGGGAGCATCTCCGCAGGTTCCTCGAGCGTCCCCGTTTCGTGGTCCCTGGGCTCGGCCGATGATTGGGCGATCGTGGGGCTCTCAATCAGACTTCAGGCTTGCACCGGATCGGTCGTCACCACCGCAGCCGTTGGAAGCAGCTTGCATCTTCCCAGTAACGGCGTGACCTACTCGACCACCTTCACCGTGACCAACACCGGCAGCGCCGAAGACGATTTTGACCTGCTCTCGACGCATTCAGGTTCAGCCATCTCACTCATGTCGATCACCGGACAATCCGTCGTCCAAGGCGCGACACCGGACAGCGCATTGCTCCAGGCGCTGGGGATCGGCGATTCCACCGTCGTCACCGTCAGCTACACGGTTGACGATGTTCCGGCCAGTACCCCTGACACGTTGGCTCTGTCGGCCCGGTCGCGCTGCAACCCCGCCTCCAGTGACCTCGCGAGAACCGCCATGAGTGTTGTGCGGCCTCGCATGAATACCACGAAGACTGTGGAACCCGCGGGCGATCCGCAGGCCGATCCGTTGCCGGGTACGGAACTCAGCTACACGCTCACCACGACCAACGACGGAAGCGAGGAGGCATACAACGTAGTGGTGGTCGACTCTGTTGCCGCAGAGGTTCACTTCAAGGTGGGCAGCACGACGGCCCAGCTTCCCGCCGGCATCAACGCGCTGATCGAGTACTCCAACGATGCAGGCAGCTCATGGACGTACACACCCGTGTCGGAAGGATGCGGAGCACCGTCGAACTATGACGCCTGCGTGACCCATATCAGATGGACGCTGCAGAGCCCACTGAGTCAGGTAGCACCTGACAACACTATCCAGCTGAACTTCATCGCGCGTATCGAATGATGGTCCGTGACCGTGTTGCACGGTCTGCAGCATGAGTGCAACAAACTCTTCGCTCTACCGTTCCCTCCGTTTCATTCCACCGTAACACCTCTTCACTAAACGCACTTCCCGCCGGAACATCGGCTCGTACGCACAAACAGCAGTCGTGGTGCAGCAAAGACCGAACAGGTAACGGGCACAGAGTTTGCTTCCCCTGTTCCGCACGCATAGACGCAACAAACGACACCATGCAACGATTGGCAGTTTCATCGCTTACAAGGGCATCGACGATGACAGGTTGGCAGAGAATTGGATTCGTGGTGATCGCCGTGGCAATCGGTACGGCGCCGGCAAGCGCTCAAGAACGGGATCGCCCCAATGCCCTCAGCATCACAGCGACCGTTGTCAGCGCCGCTGCCGATGCCGGAGACCAAGCAAAGTCGAATGAACCCGCTGCGCTGTACCCCGGCGATGAGGTGCACTACCGGCTCGTCTTTACGAACGTCGTGGACGTGCCGGTACGCAACATCCGATTCACCGACCGAATTCCAGCTGGACTCGTGTACGTCCCGGGTTCAAGTCGGAGTGACGGTGACGACGTGACCACCGAGTACTCCATTGACGGCGGCAGAACATACACGGCGACGCCGATGGTGGACACCATCATCGATGGACAACCCGCCCGTCGCCCGGCCGCACCGTCGGAGTACACGCACATTCGGTGGATTGTCGACGATCTGATTCAGCCGCAAGCGCAGGTGACCGCGGAGTTCCGCGCCACCTTGCCCGACACTTCTCAACCACGCACCCCCAGCAGTAGCCGTACAGGGAGGGATCGATGATCCGCAAGATACTTCTGGCCGCCGTCCGGACATTCGTCTTGGCGGCCCTCACGACCGGCGTGTTCAGCATAGACACGGCGTCGGCACAGACCCCGGAAGGGACGGTCATTGCAGACACCGCCACCGTGAGCTGGACCGACGCAAACGGAAACACCTACGCACCTGACAGCGCCAGCGTCTCCATCACCGTCGGCTTCACCGCCGGGATCGATCTCATCGCTGCTGCCGCTACCGCGACGCCGGCTACCCCCAGCACTGACGATACGTTGACATTTCGTATCGCGAATATCGGAAATGGCACCGACTCGGTGATCGTCGCCGAGTCGATTACCGGAGCAAGCGGGGTCGTCACTGTCACGGGATACCGCCTCAACGGCACCACGACCTATACGACGCTGGCGGCTCTCAACGCCGATCTGTCGCAAACCGCCATCGCCATGCTCGACACGCTCGTGATCCAAGTGATCTACGACGTGGCAGCGGGCACAGGCGGCGAGACGACCACGTACATGCTCACCGCCACCTCCCGGCGTGACGCCGCCGCGACGGATAACGGAAGCACCTCCGTGACGCCGAGTGAGGCGTTCGCAGTCGACGTCAGTCCCAAGGGCGGTCAGAACGTTGAAAAGCTCCCCAGTAACGGTACCACGTACTCGTTCACGTTTACCGTCACCAACAACGGCACCGGCACCGAGAGCTTCGATCTCTTTGGAACCAGCCCCGGATCAGCCGTCATCACCGTCGAATCCGTTGGCGGCCTGGCAGGCGACAGCACGAGAGTGTCAGACCTCGGAGCGGGACTGTCACAGAACATCATCGTCGAGTATACGGTGGCGACCGTCACCGCCGGATCGACCGATACGCTTTCGCTGACGGCGCGGTCCGTGTCCGATCCCGGTACCACCAGCGAGGGGTACATGGACCTGACAGTGGTGCAACCAAGTCTCGTGATTACCAAAGAAGCGTTCCGCGACGACAAGGTCACGCCCATTGGCGGCGGCGATGAGGTGATACCGGAAGAGTTCATTCAGTACAAGGTCAGCGTCACCAATAACGGCACCGCCGATGCGCAGAGTGTCCAGGTGGTTGATGCGCTGCCCCCGCAGGTCACCTACCAGTCGACCAGTGATCCGAACGGTGGTTGGTCGATCAGCGAGGCTGGTGGCACCGTGACGGCGGTCTTGAGCCAGGTGCTCGACCCGAGCGGCGGAACTGCGTTCTTCTGGATTCGTGTCAAGGTCGATTAATCGTGTCGACCCAAGCACGTCAACTCCGGGCGGATCAGCGTTCGGGGGGGCGCCAGCACAGCGCCCGCCGGGCCCTCGCGGCTTGCGTCTTCACGCTCCTTGCGGCGTGTCTCTTCGCGCCGAGGCTCGGCGCCCAGACGCCTGCCGGCACGGAAATCCGAGCCGCTGCCGAAGCGACGTATGAGACCGAGAACGGTGTAACCCTACGGGCGGTCTCCGACACGCTCGTTCTCGTCGTCGGACAGGTTGCGGGGGTTGATCTCGAAGGATCGCAGTCGCTGGTCGGAACCCCCGGTTCCACCATCCTCTTCGCACATACGCTCACCAACATCGGAAACGGCGTTGACAGCGTGCTGGTCACCGCCGAATCCCAACGTGGCTGGCCGACCGGGATCGTCTTCGCCGAACCTGGAGACGGGGGGGCCAGCGGGCTCACGCCGGTGACCGCAGGCCCTGTCGTGCTTTCACCCGGGAGCACGATTGGTGTGCTCGTTTCCGTGACCATTCCGAGCTGGGAAACGCTCAGTGGCCCGGCGGACACCATCTCGGTCGTCGCCACCAGCCAATTCGACCCGACACAGACTGATGCGCTGTACGATTACGTCGCCATAGTGGACGCAGGGATATCCGTCAGCCTGGAGAAGCAGGTCGATCGCGCGACAGCGACGGTCGGCGACGTGCTGACCTACACGATCGAGTATCACGCAGTCGGCCCGAACAGCGCGACCGACTTTCGGATCATTGATCCGATCCCGGATGGAACGCGGTACGTCCCGGGCACGCTGTTGTTGAACGGCGTCCCGCTGACGGACGCGTCAGGGGACGATGTTGGCGCGTTCGAAGCGGAGAGCGACCGCGTCGCGTTCTACATCGGGTCGCTCCAAGGCGGAGATACGGGTGTGGTCTCGTTCCAGGTGCGGGTTGAAGACTGAGTCGCGCGCACCGTTGACAACCGCCTTCGCGCGGCTGGCCAAACCGGCTTTCGTGGCGTGCGTTCTGGCGGGCGCATTGCTCCTTCCCGAGCGCGCCCAGGCGCAAACCACGGTGACCAACACGGCGTCGGCAACCTTTCAAACCGTGAGAGGCACTGACTCCATCATTTCCAACACCGTCGGAACAAGACTGATCTTCCCGGATGTATCAGTGTCCAAGACGCTCGACGGGCCATCCGTCGCGCGCACCGGACAAACGATCGCTTACACCATCGGCTACGGGAATGCTTCGAACTCGCCGGTCGCCCGCGACGTGCGCATCGTCGACACGCTCGCGGTTCCGTTTGAGTTCATATCCGCCCAACCCGGTGCAACGGTCGTCGGCCAAATCGTGACCTGGGATATCGGCGACCTTCCCGCCGGCGCCTCGTCGGAGATCAGCTTGGTCGTGCGGGTTCGCGATAACACACAGGATACCGTCGACGTCTACAACCGGGCAGTACTGACCGGACTCAATACAGCAGCCGTCGCGGCCGTCGCCTCTCCCGTCAAGGTCATCGGGCTCCAACAGACGCAACTCGTGCTCCGCAAATCCTCGGACGTGCTCGAAGCCGGAATCGGCGAGTCCGTTCCGTATGCGGTCGTGCTCGAGAATACCGGTGTCTCACCGATTTCCGACCTGTGGATTTTCGATGAACTCCCGGCGGGAACGCAGTTTGCCAGCAACACTCTCACAGGCGCGGAGGCAACATCGCTCACTGGCCGAAACCTCACCCTTCGTGTTCCGGGAGTGCTTGCACCTGGTGCATCCAGCATCGTCCGGTACGCCGTCGCCGTGGTCGCTCCCACTGGGGATGTGCTTGCCAACCGAGCGTATGCGACCGCCGAAAACCAGTTCATTCGCTCGGACGAATCCGTCGCTTGGGTGCGCATCCGGCAACACTGGCCAATGGAGACGCGAACAGCCATCGGGAAAGTCTGGCTCGATCTGGATGTCGACGGCGTGCAAGACGCAGACGAACCGGGTGTTGAAGGTGTGGACGTGTGGACGGACGACGGAGAAATAGCCACCACCGACCGCGAGGGCAAATACTCGTTTAGCAACCTTCGGCCCGGACAGCACGCGTTCAGGCTCGATCATACCACGTTACCGGCGTCCCACCGCGTTGATGACAGTGGGCTCGACGAGTACTTCAAGACGTTCGATGTCGATGGCTGGACGACGCCGCGGGTAAACTTCCGTGTCACCCCAACGGCCGGCACCATCATTGGCGTCCACCTTCCCCTCACGGTGCGGATGAAGACGGTACCGCTTTGTCGGGACGTGTTCAGCCAGTTCCCGTACGGAAAGCCGATCGTGGTTGCCCACTTTCGAGAAGGCGCTGTCGAGCCGCAGTTCGTGATCGACCCAACCAGGAATCGAGAACGTCTGTTTGGCGCCATGGCCGCATCGGCCACGTGCCCTGTTGAAATCGCCGGACACACCGATCAGCGCTCAACGTCATCCGCGACCGCCGACAGCACCATTTCCATGGCGAGAGCACGGGCTGTTCTGGACCATTTCAGACGGCTCGAGCTCTTGGGACCGTACGTGACCATCCGCGGGTACGGCTCCGCCGAACCCGCCGCGCAGGGAACTGATGTCCTTGCCCGACAGCTCAACCGTCGTGTCGAGCTGAAACTGCTCAGGTCACCGACCATTGAGCACCATCTGGAGCTGACAAACACCAACGGGGTCGCATTGGACGGCATGGTCATTGCGTTCGAACCGGATGTCGATTCCGCCGTGGTGCTGAACGGACAGACAGCCATCGCCGAGTCGAACAGCGGCTCGATCAGCTTGCCACAGCTCAAAGCCGGCGCGACGCTCGGCATCAGAGCCTGGTCAGCGCGGACCGGCGACTCCGTCATCGCACATTTGAACACCGGACTTCCACAGACGCAGCGTCTCGCTACCGGAGTCGCCGACTCGAGCGAATGGGTCGAACACGTGTTGCACGTTCGCGCGCCGTTCGACTCGCTTCCGAGTCCCGAGACGGTTTCAGAGCTGGGTCCCGTGGAACTCGTGCTCGCGCCGGCCCACGCAGGGATGGCGGACATGACCTTTCCGCTTCACTCGGGATGGGAGCCCGTCGACGGGCCGCCCGAGCCGAATGGGGACCAGCACCCCGCTCCCGCATTGACCCGTGATCGCGGCCGGTCGCTCCTCCAGTGGAGGTTTGCCGCCGAGCCCCCAGCGAACGTCACGGTCAAGCTTCGCCCCACCGGTCCTTCCAGAACGCCCGATCTCAGAATCGCCACGCTCCGCACCGACGAGGACCGCGTCGCCGAGAAACGGCGCGCCCTCGTCGCCGGCCCTGGGGTCGAGATCTTCGACCCGGTCGACGGGCGCGTGCTTCCCAGTGACAAACTGTACGTGGGGGTCCGCGGCGAAGCCGGAACCACCGTGCAGTTGTTCTCGGGGGATTCGGTGATTGCGGACGGCACAATTCGCAGCGACGGTATTCACGACTTCATTGCGATTCCGCTCGCCCGTGGTCCCAACCGCCTCCGGGTACGGATGCTGAACTCCTGGAATCAAACGCGCTGGGACAGCATCGTCGTTCACGTCTCGGGTGCGCCCGATCGGATCGAGATACCGTCTCATCCGGTGCGGCTCACGGCTGATGGACACTCTGTCCAGGAATTCCGGGTTCGCCTGGTCGACAAATGGGGGGTTCCTCTCACCAATCCAACCTATGTGAGCGTCGAGGCGGACGGCGCGCAGCCAACTGGCACGGACGAGGAGACCACATCGGTCGGCATGCAATTTCAGTCCGATCGCGAAGGATGGATTACCGTCGCACTCAAACCCGGACACGAAGTTGGAACTGGCGAGGTGAGACTCAACGCCGGCAAGGCCGTCGCGACGATTCCGCTCGAGTTGTTGCCCGCGATCAGGCCGCTCATGATCACGGGAGTCGGACGTGTCGGGCTTGGGGCCTCTCCCGATCCCTTCGGCGCCGTCACCGCACGTGGGAGGTTGGACGCGCGCACGGCACTCGTCCTGAGCTACGATTCCCGCCTGTTGAATGCCGGCCAGGAAGCGTTCGGCCGTTCGTTTGATCCGCTCGGCGATACCCAGTATCCGATACTGGGGGACGCCGGAAACCAACGCAGTACGGGGGCGTCGCGATACGCCTTCTCCGCGCGACTCGAACGAGGCTTCGATTGGGTCGCACTGGGTGACATCCCGACGACGGAATTCGCAGCGGGACTCAATCTGACAACGTACCGCCGCGCACTCACGGGCGGCGCAGCACGGTTTACCACGGGTCGGGTTGCCTGGCTGGGCTTTGGGAGCCTCACACGCCGTCAAGTCATGCAGACGCAGATTCGTGGCGCCGGCGCGTCCGGACCGTATCAACTGGAACGCAACATCATCGTCGGCACGGAAGAGATCGCGCTCGAGACACGCACTCGATTGAATGCGGGTCGCATTCTGACTCGGCAGGTCCTCACGCGGTTCGTGGACTATCAGATCGATTACTATCGGGGCACGTTGCTGTTCAAGCGACCCGTGCCAGCTGCCGATGCCCAAGAGAACCCGGTCTTCATCATGGTGACCTACGAAGCCGAAGGCGCGGGAGCCCAGCGGATGGTGGGTGGAATGCGGGCCACCGTCGATGCATTGGGACTCGTTCGGACGGGGTTCGACTCCTTACGGATCGGCGCAACCACCATTCGTTCCGACGACGGTCGAGGCGTCCACAGTCTCACCGGAATCGACGTCCGTGTCCTCGACTTCGGTGCACTGGACGTGGGTGCGGAAGTTTCTTACTCCAACACCCCAGACTCCAGCGGATTCGCAGCCGCGGTCGACGGGGGCATCACGCTCTTCAACGGCCTGGTCGATGTGGCAGCCACCTGGATGAAGATCGATTCGGGGTTTGGAAATCCCTCGAAGACATCGCTTCGCGGCGGCACGGAAGACATCAAGTTCACCAGCGGCGTCCGACTCGGAGCAAGTGAGTTTCGTGTGAGGCACGAGAGGCAAAGCTTCACCACGCAGGGGGTGGAGCGTCGCCGCACGCACGCCGGGGTCGTCCAACGCCTCGGCCCAGCCGTGCGGGTGGACGCCGGACATGCGTCCGACCACTTCTCGAACGGGTCCACACCGGATCGATCGCAGGCTGGTGAGATCCGGGTGACGTGGACGCCGCTGCCGTCTCTCGAAGTTTGGTCCGAGGGCAGACGTCAGTTCAACTACCACGGAAACGTCATCCGCCCCGACCACGTCGCGGCAGGGGCTGCGTTCCAAGTCAATCGCCACGTTTCGATCGAGGCCCAACATCGATACGTGTATCCGACTGATGAGCCCCGTTACACCGTAACGAATCTGGGGGTGCGGACCACCGTCGGCGCGGGAACGCAAGCATGGGGCTCCTATCAGCTTGCCGGCGCGGCCAATGGTCAGTACAACGCTGCCGTCATCGGCCTGAACAACCAGTTGCGGATCGGCCCGGCACTGACATTGAACGCCCTCTTCGAGCGACGCGAGGGTCTCGATCGCGCCTCGCTCAACGACCCGGTGCGCGCACTCCCGTTCATTCAAGCGGAGGAGAACTACTGGACCGCCGGTCTCGGTGTCGAGCTGCTGCCGCCGAGTGCGCCGTACCGCATTTCCGCACGCGGCGAGTATCGAAACGGCGATGTCCGGTCGTCGCGTCTCGTAACTGTCGCCGGCGATGTCTCGGTGAGCCCCGCCCTCGCACTGCTCTCCCGCCAAGAGCTGCTGCACGCGGAACAACAATTGTCCGGGACGTCGCAAGTGAGCCGACGGGTGTCGACGCTGTGGGGAGTGGCGTTTCGACCTGTACGCAGTGACGCGGTCAACCTGCTGGCCAAGCTCCAATTCGTTGACGAGTCGAACCCGCTCGGCAACGGGGTCTTGACGCGGAGCGGCACCGAGGAACGCTTGATCGGGACCACGGAGGTCATTTGGGGACCGTCTGCGCGGTCGGAACTCGCGTGGCGGTATGCCATGCGCCGCACGGTCGGCAACACGCCGGTGGCTGACGACGTGTCGTCCCGCCGTGAATCGTGGGCCGATTACATTGGGGCACGTCTGCGCTTCGACCTCACCCCGTGGCTCGCACTTCGCACCGAGGGGCGCCTGCTTCTGGAGCGGACGACCAACGCCACCCGCTGGGACGCCGCTCCATCCCTGCTCATCGCTCCGGTCCTTGGCTTGGAAATCGGCGCGGGCTACCGGTTCGGCGACCTCAGAGACCCTGACTTTGCCGTCCGAGGCGGACGAGGTGCTTTCGTGACACTGGGCGGCCGCGTCACCGAACGAGTCTTTCCCACCGCGCTCGGTTTCTGGAAATCGCGGTTCTGATGAGGGATCTGTGCAGATGTTTGCAGTGTTAGGGCAATGCAGCACAAGTGTCGACTCCCGGCGCCAACATCAACCGTTCACGCCGGCTGGCGACGTCTTGTCCCTGTGCAATCCACCATGGCACAACATGTTACGGTGCCGTAGCGCCATTGCCACGTCAGGTGTGGTTCTTGCTTCCCCACGGTTTCACAGAATGAAGGGTGTCGCGCGAGGACCGCGCGACCGCGGATAGGGACGAGGAACGGGACGCATGCGCAGAATGCTGCACCCGTACGCGACGGCTCGTCGAATAGACGAGCGGAGATGACGCTGACACATGGGAAGTGAACTGGAACTTCGCGGCAACCGGAACGGAGCCCCGTGGGAACCTGAAGCGGCGTTCGAGGCGACTGCAAGGGCGCCGCAGCCGAGAGACGAGCTACGCTCGCTCACCGGGATGCTCAGGCGGCGCCGCACGACGATTCTCTTCGGATTGATCACCGTGTTCGGGGCCGTCA
>JBFHWR010000113.1:0-11178 GCA_041599395.1 Gemmatimonadales bacterium
CTCGCAAACGCGATTCGACCCTTTGCGATACTCAAGGACGACACCGGAGAGGTCGAAGAGGCGAGGCGGCTGTGGCAGGAAGCACGGGACCTGTATGCGGTCGTCGGAGTCCACGAAGGCGTTGCCGAAAGCGAAGCCCGGCTGGCACGACTGAGAAGTTAGAGAGCGAGATGGCTGAATGTTGCCGTTGTATGATGTTGCACCCAAACCGAACATTGCACTGTCTTCCCCTCTGAATCTGTCCACCGTACTTTCATGACACGACGCTAGAACACGCGCTCGAGTCTTGTTAGCGTCCCAATTTGGTGAAGATGTACGCTGTTATCCTGATTTTACACGTGCTCGGCGCTACGGTGTGGACCGGCGGGCATCTCATCTTGGCCGGAACTGTGCTGCCACGAGCGCTCTGGCGAGGGAACCCGGAACCCGTGCGCGATTTCGAAGCGCGCTATGAGCAGATTGGCATTCCGGCCCTGGCGATTCAAGTGATAACTGGGCTGTGGCTCGCGTTTCGCGTACTGCCCGACCCCGTTGCCTGGTTCACGTTCCAGTCTTCGGTCGCAGTGCACATCGCGCTGAAACTGTTCCTATTGGTCTTCACGGTTGTGCTCGCTGTGGACGCACGGATCCGGATCGTTCCGCGGCTCCGGACTGAGACGCTTCCAGCACTCGCGTGGCACGTGTTTCCGGTGACCATTGCCTCAGTTCTGTTCGTTGTGCTCGGCGTGGGGATTCGGACCGGCGGTGTGTTCTAAAGCCGTGGGTTCGCATGCTCGCAATAGGCGTTCACCGAGTCAATGTCTGCAAATCGTTGCGCGGCGCACGACATCCCGGACGGTGGGCCATGGACGCTAACGCGCTGAGGACCTCGCTTCGAACTGTTCGTGGCGTGTTGCTCGACCTCGATGGAACGGTATACGAGGGAGACACACTCGTTGCCGGAGTGAAGGAGACTGTTGCGACCCTCTCGAGACGGAACATCCGGATCCGGTTCGGCACCAACACCACACGTATGTCCCGCTCGGATATCGTCGCCCGCTTGGGCCGAATGGGATTGACCGTGGACCCGGCCGACGTATTTACCGCACCGCTTGCAGCCGTAGCCTTGTTGCGGGAGAAAAGGATCTCGCGCGTGTCGCTGTTCGTGCCGGAAGCAGCACGGCAGGATTTTTCGGAGTTTCAAGTTTCCGATGACGAGCCCGAGGCGGTGGTCATCGGAGACTTGGGTCCGGCGTGGTCGTTCGACAGGTTGAACCGTGCGTTTCGGCAAGTGCTCGAGGGAGCGGTGCTCCTTGCTCTGCATCGGAACCGATATTGGCGGGCTGAGGACGGGTTGGCACTCGACGCCGGCCCTTTCGTCGCAGCAATCGAGTACGCAACCGGCGCGACGGCCATCATCACGGGCAAGCCCAATCCCGTGTTCTTCTCGGCCGCTGCGCAGTCGATGGAGCTTCCGCTGGATGCTCTGCTCGTGGTGGGCGATGATGTTGAAACGGATATTCTCGGCGGCGTGACCGCCGGCGCCATGGGCGCCTTGGTGCGCACCGGCAAATTCAGACCCGCTGATGAAGCCGCGCAGCCCGGGGGCGAGTTCAGCCTGATCGACTCCGTCGCCGACGTTCCCGAACTCCTCGGACTCGAGACCAACCCGGATCCATAGCAACCCTCGAGTCGCTCGTATCTTCTGCGTTTGCTGTGTTTTCCGAGCGTCCCCCGCGCCGGATACCGATGCGTTCGAACAGCTGGCAGCGAATTGATAATTGCAGAGATCGCGCAGCGGACGCGTCTTGTGGACTGACCAATCTGTAGTGCAGGTTAAACGACATCCTTTTCGACCGACGGTCAACGGCCGGGTCGAGCACGGCTGCTGGGTCGTTGAGCCGCGACGGAACCCCCCATCTCGAAGGAGGCCGAAAAATGCGACTGGCCAAACTACTTCCTATCGCCGCAGCCGGTGCGTTTGGATGCGCCCAAGGAGGTGAGACAGACTTCCCGGATGCTGTGGCTGCGGACGCGAGCCACTACAAGGTGCAATTCGAGAACGACGTTGCACGGGTGCTGCGCACCACCTACGGCGCGGGCGAACGGTCCGTCATGCACCACCATCCGGCTCACTGCGCGGTGTCGCTCAATGACGGGACCTGGCAGATGACAGATCCGGCAGGGGAGGTGGTTGACGTGCCCGTGGTTTTGGGAGAGCTGCTCTGCTTCGAGGAGACCGTCCACCGTCCCGAGAATATGTCAGAGCAACCGGGCGAGGCGATCCTGTTTGAGTTCAAGGAGGGAGGCACCGCTGGCACCAGTATGGGCGGCGAGCACCCCGACGCCGTGGTTGCCGATTCGGCGCATTACGCGGTCGAGTTCGAGTCCGAGGTCGTGAGGATTCTCCGCATTACCTACGGGCCGGGTGAGGGATCCGTGATGCACTACCACCCGGCTAACTGCGCGGTAGACTTGACGGATGGCTCCTGGCGGATGACGGATCCCCAAGGGACCGTGACCGAAGACGCGTCCACAAAGGGAGACGTGAGTTGTGGCGACGCGAGCGCCCATCTCCCCGAGAACCTCTCGGATGCCGTGAACGAGGTCATTTTGGTGGAGTTCAAGGGACGAGAGACCTTCGAGTAGCATCGAAGGACGCAACATTTCGTGACACCGGGTCGTGGTGGTAGTTTCAGGTGACCGATCTACCACCACCGAGTTTGCGATGCCTCAAGTTGAGCCCGTCCCATTTCGACTGCGCTATCCGGGTAGCGAAACGCTGAACTGGGAAGGTGCGCGATCGGTGTCGTACCGGCTCGAAGGGCTGCTGCATTTCACGGGGTCTGTTCTGACACTGGAGTGGACTGGTTCGCAGAGAACGCAGCAGGTCACCTGGGGCGATGTGAGTGACGACGTGGACCATTTTCCAGTGGAGTGGGTCGAGATTCCACTCGATTGGATCAGCGAGGTACGCCTCAAAGGGAGCTGGTGGGTTCCCCGCATCGTGCTGCGCGCTCGGCGGTTCGATGCCTTCGAGGATGTGCCGACATCCAGAGGAAGCGTTGTGTCACTCCATATTCGCCGCCGTGACCGGAAACTCGCCGGCGCGTTTGTCGAGGCGGTCGACGGTGCGCGCAGAGGGACAAGCCGGGTAACAAAAGGCCAAGCGCGATCTGATGTGAGGGGTTGATGTCCGAAAAGCGTCCATCGCGTGCCAAGCGAGTCCCGCAGCCGATGCCCCCCTTCATCCGGAAGGTGCTCGAAGAGCGCAACCTCCTTGCGGCATACCGCGCTCGCCCGGCCTACCAGCAGAACGACTACCTAGCGTGGATCAATCGGGCGAAGCGCAAGGAGACGAAATACAAGCGTCTTGCGCAGATGTTGGTCGAATTGCAGCGTGGCGATCGATACATGAACATGCCGTATCCCACCCCTTCGGATCGCGGGGAGCCGTGACTTGGGCGATCGAAACAAACACGGTAACGGAATGATCGTGGGCAGGCTCAGCGAGCACGCCGCGAGAGCACTGAGTGACCGGAGGCATTGGCAATGACGACGACGGACCGGAACGAAGCACGCGGGTTGCAAACGATCGCCGTCCATGCAGGTGAGCCTCCGGATCCAACTACTGGAGCTTCCGCTCCCAATCTGGTGATGTCGTCCACGTATGTTACCAATCCCGCGGCGGGGTTTTCCGCGCACGATCTCGATGAGGACTCCGGGTTCATCTACACGCGTTGGTCCAACCCAACCGTCCGTCAGCTCGAGCGAAAACTGTGTGCGCTCGAAGGAGCGGAAGCGTGCCTCTGTTTTGGTTCGGGGATGGCGGCAGCGTCCGGTCTGTTGTTGTCGGTACTCTCTGCGGGTGATCACCTGATACTGACGGATACGAATTATGCCGGTGTTGCGGAGGTGGGGCGCGACACGCTGCCACGTCTGGGCGTGGAGGTCTCTCTGGTCGATACGTCTGACCCGCAACACATTGCAGACGCCGTCCAACCCAACACCAAACTCATCTGGCTCGAAACCCCGGCCAATCCCATCATGCGGCTCACCGACCTCGATGCGGCAGCGCAGGTCGCCCAGGCGCACCCCTCGCTCAGGGTCGCCGTCGACTCGACATTCGCCACGCCGGTGGCTACGCGTCCGCTCGACCATGGTGTGGACTACGTCATGCACTCGCTCACCAAGTACATCGGTGGACACGGCGACGCCGTTGGCGGCGCCGTGCTGGGAGCGCGCGACGACATTACCGCTCTCCGACTGGAAGCCGGTATCCACTACGGCGGTGCGCTGTCGCCCTTCAACGCCTGGCTCATCATGCGCGGTGCCGCAACGTTGCCGCTTCGCATGCGGGCGCACGAAGAAAGCGCCACGACGGTTGCGCGGTTCCTGGAAGATCACCCAAAGGTGATGCGGGTGATGTATCCCGGGCTCCCGTCCCATCCGCAGCACGAGCTGGCCAAGCGCCAGATGAACAACTTCTCCGGCATGCTCACGTTCCAGGTCGAGAACGGCCCGGCGCTCGCGGACCGTATGGCGAGCGAATTACAGATCATCCATTATGCGGTGTCGCTCGGGCATCACCGCAGTTTGATCTTCTGGATGGACACGGCCAGCTTGATGGCCACGTCGTTTCGGCTCGAAGGCCACCAACTCGAGAGCTACAGAGCCTATGCGGGAAAAGGCATGTTCCGCTTATCGGTCGGCCTGGAGAGCGGAGAGGATTTATGCGCGGACCTCGAACGAGTACTTGGCTGATGCGCCGACCATGATCGTCGACGCGCTCGGGTATGTGTTTGGGTTTTGGCTTTTTGTCTTCAGCCCACGGTTCCGCGAGCGAACGCGGGAGCATTGGCGCGCGATGTCCCCCTCATGGGCCAAGCTGGTGATCCCTATTGAGGCATCCATCTCCGCGGTATTCGGAATCGGCGTACCCCTAATTGCTGCGTACGTCCTGTTGGCTGGCAGATGAGCGAGCATCGATGATGCATGCCGCCCTGTCGCGGTCGCCGTGGGCCCGCACCGCCGACCGCCCGGCACTGTTGGGTCGCCAATGTTGACGCTGCCGCAACCGTTGACGTCTGAACTCCGCGGGCTGTGTCGTGAACTCGATTACAGTTGCGACGTCGCTCGGGATGCCGCGCATTGCGCGAAAGCAGCCTCGACGGTCTCCGAATGGTCCGTCGGGGATCACCTGGAGCACGTGATGCGTGCGGACGCGGGAATTCTCCAATGGCTGCACAAGGTGGCGGGTGGGAATGAACCGGATCAGTCCGGTCGGCCTACCCGGGTAGGCTATCTCGTGTTGTTGCTCGGGTTCATTCCACGGGGCAGGGGGAAGGCACCGACGTGGACTCGGCCCGAGCGTCCCCGGATGGATGTCATCCGTGATGGGCTTGGTGAAGCGCGCGAGTCGGCACACCGACTCCGGGGCCATGTCGCTACGCTCCGGAACAGCCCGGCGAGGATGCCGCATCCGCTCCTCGGTCACTTTAGTGCATACCAGTGGGTCCGGTTCGCCCGAATCCACCATGCGCATCATCGGCGGATCATGGACGATATCGTCTCGCGGTGCGACTGACACGTTGGGCCACCGACCGTGGAGCTCGTCCACCGGGCCTGAGCCGATGAAGACTCCATCCTGTCTCGACGCCGTGGACGCGCGATTGACCACGTGGATGGCCCGTCACGGTGTCACGTTCACACGAGTCGGGCTCGGTCTCGTGTTTCTCTGGTTCGGTGTCATCAAGCTGGTGCCGCAGTGGAGTCCGGCGGCCGACCTGGCTGCTCGCACAATGGAACGATTGACGTTCGGGATCGTCGACCCAACGGTTGGGTTGCGGCTCTTAGCAGTTTGGGAATCCGCCATCGGCATCGGGTTGCTGACAGGCCGGTTCCTCCGATTCACACTCCTGCTCCTCTTCTTGCAAATGCCGGGGACAATGCTGCCACTGGTATTTTTTCCGTCAGAAACCTTTGTCGCGTTTCCCCACTCCCCAACGATCGAAGGGCAGTACATCATCAAGAACCTCGTGCTCGTCGGCGCGGCGCTGGTGATCGGCGCGACGGTACGCGGGGGCACATTGCGAGCTGAACCATCATGAGCCCGAAGATGACCCGTGTACTCGTAATCGGAGGCACCGGGTTCATCGGGCAAGTCGTGGCACGTCGTTTTGCCGCGCGTGGATCGACGGCGTGCGTACTACACCGGGGAAAGACGGCGTGGGAGAAGCCCACGGGCGTCGACGAGGTGGTGGGCGATCGCGACGACGCAGCGTTTTTGAACCAGGCTGTCGCTGCGTTTCGCCCCGACGTCGTGCTGGATCTGATCTCATACACCGAGACACACGCGGGAGCGGTGGTGAAGGCCCTGGCCGGACGATGCGGCCGGCTCGTCACCGTGAGCAGCGCGGATGTATACCGAAACTACGACGGTCTCCGACGCCGGGGGGACGCCCCGCCCGATCCGCTTCCTTTGACTGAGACTGCGCCGCTCCGGGACGTGCTGTATCCCTATCGCGACGGCACGACGCCGAACACTGACAATTGGATTGCACATTACGAGAAGCTCCTGGTGGAACGGACCGTTTTGGGTACATCCGACGTCACCGGCTCGGTCGTGCGATTGTGTAAAGTGTACGGACCTGGAGATCCTCAGCGACATCTCGCGGGCTACCTTCGCCGCGTTCTCGATGGCGGGAGCGAGATTCTCCTCGAGCCGGGCAGGGCGGGGTGGCGATGGACTAGAGGTTACGTAGACGACGTAGCAGAAGCGATCGTGACTGTCGTGTTGGACGAACGCAGTGCCGGACGAATCTATAACGTCGGTGAACGTGACACGCCAACGGAGGCAGAGTGGTTGCGTGACGTTGCGCGTGCGGCGGGGCGGGAGGTGACCGTTCGGGAAGTACCGGTTGCAGCAATCCCCGAAGCGGATCGTGTGGGATGGGACTGGCGCTTTGGACTCGCGGTTTCAACCCAACGGATCCGGGATGAGCTGGGGTTCGCCGAGGTGGTGGAACGACGCGACGGGGTCTATCGTACGGTGGCGCACGAGCTGTCGGCGCCGGTACGTCGCGAAGCGGGCGGAGCGGGGTAGACAGGATGACGTGAGCTTTGGCGTCCGCCCGTGGCATGGCGGGTACGTCGAGCCACACAGTTGCAGCGTACGCGGACCTGACAGTGGCCAGTCTACGAGCAAGGAGTCGGTGGAGGCGCAATGTCAGTGTTTACCAATCCTGTTTCGACTGCAGGCCGACACTCGGAGGCGTATATCAACGCAATTCTCGAGCTGCTGGGCAAACGAGATCCCATGCGGATCTTGGAGACGACACCTGACGGGCTGCGTGTGTGCCTGGCCGATCTCACACCGGAGGAACGTCGCCGGCCGGAGCAGGCGGGAAAATGGTCGGCTCTCAACGTCGTGCAGCACCTGGCTCATTCTGAAATTGTGTGGGCGTATCGCATCCGGTTGGTGGTGGCCGAGGACCGGCCGACCCTTACGGGTTATGATCAAGATCGGTGGGTGAGTGAACTTGGTGCACAGAACGACGACGTTGACGAGGTGCTCGATCAGTTTGTCGCGGAGCGCCGGTTCAACCTGCGGTTTCTCACCAGACTGCCGACGGACGCCTTTGAACGCGTCGGTATCCACAGCGAGCGCGGAGAAGAGCGTCTCGATCACATGGTCCGCCTGTATGCCGGTCACGACCTGGTACATCTCCGTCAGCTCGAGCGCATCGCCGATGCGGTGCGCGCCTAGCTCGTCTGGTTGTTTGACCGATCAACGCTGTGCGCATTGATCCCGCTGGATTTGCGCGGCTCGAGCTGAGAGTCCATTCGCTCGGCAGGGAGCGCGGCGGCAGCACGTTAACAGCGACTCCTAGCGCCCACGCGCACGTATTGTCACGAATCTGTTGCTCCGCGCGCTGTGACTTCCATGGATCCTGAGACAATCGTTTCCGTCCTGCCTGACATTCCTCGGTGGGTGGAGGTACGCGGAATGTTGCTGTCCGGCCGGGGCCGGATCTTGCACGTCAACAATCTGAACCCGCCGTCGGCAGTGGTAGTGCAGGATGACGTTTCGCTGGCCGCCGTAGTTGGACATCCGCCTCAAGAGCAAATCGCAGAAGTTGCGGCCGCGGCCCGGGAGCTGATTGCCGCTCCGGAGGACGCGAGTTGGATTGCCGCGGCCCTCCCGGAATGGCAGTCCGACAAGGCGACGCTGTACCGGCTGGCGCCAACCGTTCGTCACGACCTACCTTCACCGGAATCCGTGCGAGACCTGGAGGCCGCCGACTTGCAACGGATCCGTGGCATTCCAGGGGAGCTTCGCCGCGAACTCGAAATCGAATGTCGCGCTGGAACCCGAGTCGTTGCGGCTCTGGAGGACGATCAACCAGTGGCCTTTTGTTACGCGGGAGCAGTAACAGAGAGCTTGTGGGACGTAGCGGTGGATACCCTGGAGCCGTTTCGGCGTCGCGGTCATGCGTCGGCGTGTGCTACCGTGTTGATAGCCCACCAGTTGGCGCTCGGTAAACGGCCAGTGTGGGGTGCCGTGAGCCACAATCTGGCGTCGCACGGACTAGCGAAGAGACTGGGGTTCGAACCAACTGATGCGATCGTCGTGTTCAGTTCTCGACCTGGTGTGAACAGGTGAGCACCACAGTGAAACGTGTCGTCATCGCGGCCGCGTTATCCATCTATGTATTCTCTGCAACACGGGCTTGGGCTCTGCCGGCGCAGGAGAACGCGCACGTCTCGGCAACAGTCGATCGAGCGGATTCAGTCATCGGTCCCGTCGAGTACACCTATCGGGTGCTCGACGGAGTGCCGACACGCGACGTCCCCCGCGATCAGACGGCAGGAGATCACGCGATGACTGACCTCGAGGGGATCACCGTTGTCCCGTACGATCCCGTCTGGCCGGAACGGTTCGAACGGGAACGCCGTTTGCTCGGCAACGTGTTCCACGGGTGCTCTCCGGACATCGCCCATGTGGGCAGTACCGCTGTTCCGGGACTTGGCGGGAAGCCGATCGTAGACATCATGGTGGGTGTGCGAACGTTGCGCCACATGGAGGAGCGCATACTCTCCATGTCGCGCCATGGCTACGAATACGTTCCGGAATACGAAGCGGAATTACCAGAGCGGCGCTACTTTCGCAAAGGCCGACCGGTGCAGTTTCACGTGCACGCCGTCGTGCGAGAAACCGAGTTTTGGCAAACGCACTTGCTGTTCCGAGATGATCTCCGGCGGCATCGCGGCCATGCTGCGACGTACTTTGCGCTCAAACGACGTTTGGCTACCGAGCATCGGGACGATCGCCGGGCGTACTTGCGGGGTAAGGCCCGGTTTATCGAATCGGCAGTCGAGACGGCGGGGCGGGAAGCGGGGTCATAGCGAAATGGGAAATCGGCGAGCATGCTCGACCACCGCGATTCCCATCTGCGTGATCATGAGCGTCGTCTGGAGCTGGGCTTGTGTATCCGGGAGGGATGGGATGGACAGTGCTGGTTTCATCGATGTCCAGAATGGGCGGCTGCGCTACGTCGTCGAAGGACGTGGCCCGCCACTCGTCGTCGTTCCGGGCGGCCCCGGATTCGGATACCACTACCTCCAACGTCCCCTCGTCGAGCTCCTCAGTGAGGACCGGCGTCTCGTCTTTTACGATCGGGACGCAAGTGAAGCGCCGACGGGAGCTGAATCGGGATTGGCGCTCACGATAGAGGCTCTCGTCAGCGACCTCGAGGCAGTTCGGAGTGCGATCGATGCCGAGACGGTTGACGTACTTGGCCATTCGTTTGGTGGACTGCTTGCACTGCTTTATGCGCTCGAGCATCCAGGCCGAGTGCGGAGTCTCGTGTCGGTGGACGGCGACCCTGCTCGATGGAACGATTGGCGTCACTTTAGGAAAGTCATCGACGCCCGTCGGAGTGAAGACGACGAGCGCCGCTTGCAGGAGATCCAATCCCACGGGAATTGGAGCAGTCAGCCCATGCTCGTAGAAGAGTATTTTCGAATCTATCTGCGGCCGTATTTCGGTGCGCGTGACGTGTCGGCAAACCTGCGGTTCGGGTTTGACTCCAGCAGCTTTGCGAAACTGAGCACCAGTAGCAGTGCGGTTCGAAACGATTTAGGGGAATGGAATTTGCTGGATCGGCTGCCTGTCATCGACCAGCCGACACTCCTGCTCTATGGCGGTCAGAGTATTTTCCGACCGGGCTCGGCGGAGGCGATGCACGCGGCCCTACCCGCGTCCCAACTGGAAATCATGCCAGGGGTGGGGCATTTCCCCTTCCTCGAAGACCCGGAAGTGTTCGGGAGTATTGTTCGCAGATTCCTGAGTGAGCCTACGCGGGTTGGAACGGTTCGTGGTACCGATCCATCTTGAAGCGACCCTGAAGGCTCGGGGACCCAGGCGGTTCCTGAGATTCCTGATAGCCACCTTTATGACGGTGACACATGAGCACCATGCGCCGACCCCGTTGCATACACTCTCGGGCTCGCGCTCAAGGGCGCGACGCGCAAGCTACCGAAACGCCTCATCGACACTGGCGGTCTGAAAAAAGGCGACCGGATTACGCATCGCATTCCCCTCAGCGACCCATCGGAGATCGATGACCAGGTCGCGAACTGGCTCAAAGTCGCCTACGATCTCGATGAGTAGGCCCGTAGCGGGTCATTTACGCCAGCTGGCCGTTTGGTTGCCAACTGCTCCCCGCCATCGGCGGATGCCTCCAGGCCGAGGCTCGCATGCTGTGTGCACGTCGCTACTCCTGGGGCTCGTACTGTCGCTTGCCGTCGTTGGCGTGGCAACCGCACAGGAGCAGTGGACCGGAGATCAAGCCGTTATCGTCGTGATCGACGGACTGCGACCAGACTACGTGACTGCCGAGCGCATGCCGGCCCTGGCAGCACTGGGGGACCGCGGCGTTGTCGGGGACAACCACCATGCGGTGTTTCCGACAGTCACCCGCGTCAATGCCGCATCGATCGCCACTGGTTCCTATCCCCGAACGCACGGGATCACCGGAAACCAGATGTATGTCCGGTCGGCCGAGGCCGGTCGGGCTCTGAACACCGGAAACCTGGAGGAACTACGGCGGGTTGCTGCGGCGTTTGACGGGCACTTGCTCACGGCCCCGTCCCTGGGCGAGCTGCTGGCAGCACACGAACTGACACTGTTCGCAG
>JBFHWR010000114.1:0-11060 GCA_041599395.1 Gemmatimonadales bacterium
GAGGGCTGCAAGGGGCTGAGGAATACGAAGCGCAGCCGCGAGGGATCCTGCCAGTTCTTCGTCCGCAGGCGCTCTCACGTTCCAGCGAGAGGCCACACTGATCATCTAGTCCGTGCTCTCTTCTAAGTAAATCAACACACCGCAGGCTTCGCACGGCGCGAATGCCGCCGAGTTTTGAATTTCATGCCGTCGGTGCAACGGTACCGCGGTGAAGCAATGCCCGCAGGCGCCGGCCCTCAGCGGGTACAGCGCTTGCGGCGCGCGGCCACGCAAGACGCGCTGATACGCCGCCAGCAAGTCGCCGCGAACCAATCGGGCAGTCTGATCGCGGGTGGCCGTGACCTCGGCGAGCCGGGATTCGTGCGCAGCGAGCTTTTCGCCGATCTCCGCTCGCTGTGGCGCCTGTGTGTCCCGCACTTGGTCCACGCGTTGCTGCGCGTCGGCCACACGCTGTTCCGCGGCTTGCACCGCACCGGCTGAGCGAATCCACTCGGATTCCTCTTTCGCCAACACCGACCGCGCCAGATCCAGCTCGGCCATCAGCGTCGACGCTTCTTTCGCGCCCTTGACCCATTCGAGGCGTTGCCGCCGGCGCTCTTGCATAACACGATAGCTCTCGATACGCCCCTCCAGTTCGGCCCGTTTCTTGTCAGCCTCCTCAACGCCGTTCTTCGCCGCTTCCAACTGGGATTCCACTCCTCGAAGTTCGGCATCCAGCAGCTCCAACTCCGGCTTGAGAGACCGGATCTCATCCTGCACCGCCCGGACGGCGATGTCCTTCTCCTGTAAGTCCAACAAGGTTGTCAGATCAATTCGCACTGCTACGTACCTCCTCGACGCAGAACGTTCCATTCTGCCGTCCTCAAGCGTTGGGATTCCTTGATAAGCGCCGCTTTCTCGCGGAGCAGGTCCACCTCATCTTGGCCGCCGGCCACGGTCAATCGTCGCTGGACAGCCCGCTTCCGTTGGGCGAGCAGCCGACTGTCGAGCCGGTCCATCGCCCCGGACACCATCGCGTCGATGTCCGCCTCTCCGAGTCCTTCGTCGAGTGCTGTTTGCAGGACCATCCGCGCCTCTCCCTCGACATACATGAGCAGCTCGCCCACGGGCGTTTCCGCCGCCGATCCCACCACCAGCTCGATCAGTCCGCCCTCCGGCTCGCGTAGATCCTCCCGTCCGCGGATGGACTCGGCAATGGCCGTTCGCCAATCCGGGGCATGCACGGCCACACGGAGCAGGACGCGCTCCGGCCAGGCCGGTGCGGTCGGACGCCGATCAGTATCGGCCCCGGGCTCGCCCCGCGCGGCGCCACGGCTTGGACGGGAGTTCAGCCGGCGCGCATCGGTTTCGCGGCGAACCGACTCCGCCGAGATCCCCAACGTCTCGGCGGTGCGATTCATGTAGAGATCCCGCGTGACAGGATCGGCGGCGGCACGAAGTGTCGGCAGCAACCTGTCCAGCGCCCGGCGGCGACCTGCCAGCGTACCCAGCCACCCGCTCCGTTCGAGCAGCTGCAGCTTTCGCTCCAGCACGTCCAGCCCGTCGTCAATCAGCGAGCGCATCGCATCAACACCCCCCTTGCTGACCAGCGTGTCCGGGTCTTCACCGGGTGGCAGCGTGACCACGGTAACGCGCAAGCCCGCGCGCAGCAGCTCGTCGGCTGCGCGGAAGGTGGCACGCAAGCCCGGACGATCGCTGTCATACAGCAGCACCACTTCCTGCGTATAGCGCTTGAGGAGACGCGCTTGGTCTTCGGTCAACGCCGTGCCCAGCGGCGCCACGACTTCTTCGAGGCCTGACTCTGCTAGACGCAGCACATCGAAGTACCCTTCGACCACCAGGGCCCGGCCCGCTTTTCTGATTGCGTGCTTTGCCTCGTGCAGGTTGTAGAGCAGTCGTCCCTTGTGGAAGATTCTCGAATCCGGGGAGTTCAAGTACTTCGGCTCACCCGCGCCCACCAGGCGACCTCCAAAGCCCACGACGCGTCCCCGGACATCTTGAATTGGGAATAACAGCCGATTCCAAAACCGCGGCCGCACGGAACCATCTTCTCGTCTCACGGCCAGCCCGGCGTCGAGCAGGACGTCGTGTGCGACGCCCAGCCGCTCCAAGGCGTCGAGCATGGCCGACCCCGCTGGGGCAAATCCGAGGTTCCGGGGCGCCAGCGCCGCCAGATCGAATCCGCGCTGCTGCAAGTACGACCGCGCGTCTTTCGCGTCGTCGTTTTCGCGGAGGCAGCGCGCATACCAGTCGCCAGCGATCGAGACGGCCGTGTACCATGGCTCGAGCGGGTCGGGCCCCCCCATGGGCCGGTCGGGAATCGAGATGCCGCAGCGCGACGCCACCTCCCGTACCGCACCGGGATAGTCCATTCCCAGATGTTTCATCAAAAAGGAAAAGACGTCGCCGCTTTCATGGCAGACGAAGCAATAAAACATCTGCTTCTTGGGTATCACGGCGAAGTTGCGATGGGAACCGCCGTGAAACGGGCACGGGCCGCGGTAATCGGCGCCCGTGCGTCTCAGATCCACGTGTTCGCCAATGAGTCCGACGAGATCGGCAGCATCCCGAACCTGTTCGATGACGTCGTCCGGAATCATACTCATTGCAGCTCGGCAATGGTGACGCCGTTTCCGCCTTGGTGCGGCGGCGCGACGCTGAACCGAGCCACCCGCCGATCCCCTCGGAGCACTTCGGTCACACGCGCCCGTAATGCCCCTGTGCCCTTGCCGTGAATGATGCGCACGAATGGCACCTCCGCAGCGATTGCACTGTCCAAGGCCCTGATCAATGCGGATGCCGCGTCGTCGCCCGTCATTCCGCGTAGGTTGACCTCGGTTTGCGCTTCGATATCCGTGCCGTTTCCCGACCGGTGGGACGGCGACCGACCGCGGGCTCCGGGGCGGATGGTCCGTGCAGGGGCGCCCCGCGGCACACTGGGTCCCGATACGGCTGTCTCTTTCCCGGTTTTTCCGGTAACCCGCCATCCCTCACGCTGCAACTTTGCCAACGCATCGGCCTGCTGGCTCACCCCATCCTCGACATGTCGTCTGGCTGACTTCGCCGCGGTCTCATCCGGCGCGGCACGCGCGAGTGTGATCGCCTCTTCAACTCGCTGGCGCGCCTCGAGCAGAAATCGCCGCGACAGTTCCCGACCTTCTCGCTCGAGTTCGCGCTCCCGGGCACGTAACTGCGTTTCAACGTCCTCGAGGGAGTTTTTGAGCGCCTCGAGCGCGCGCGTTTCACCGGAGAGACGCGCCTCGTCCTGGCCGGCCTTCTCCTCGCGGCATGCGAGCTGTTCCTCGCGGCGCTCGAGATCGGCCAGCATGGCGTCCGTTTGGCGAGCACCATGCGGTTGGAGCGCCTCAGCCTGAGCGAGCAGCGTGTGGGGCAACCCCAAGCGGCGCGCGATCGCAAGGCCGTAGGACCGACCCGGTCTTCCCTTCATGAAGCGGTATGTGGGCGCCAGGCTCTCTACGTCAAAATGCAGCGACCCGTTGAGGATCCCACTCGTGCGAGCTGCCAAATCTTTGAGCTCACTCAAATGCGTCGTCGCAATGGTCAGACTATGGCGTGCGTTCAATTGGAGCAGCGTGGACCCCGCCAGCGCCGCGCCTTCGACCGGGTCCGTCCCACCGCCGATTTCATCCAGCAACACCAGCGACTGCTGGTCCGCCTCTGCGAGAACGTGCTTGAGTTTCGTGAGATGGGCACTGAACGATGAAAGACTCGCCGTAAGCGACTGATGGTCACCGATGTCCACGAAGATGCGATGAAAGACGGGCAGTTGGGTTCCCGGGCCCGTGGGCGGGATGATGCCCGACTGCGCGAGACAGCAGAGTAATCCGACCGATTTGAGCAGCACCGTCTTTCCACCGGCGTTGGGACCGCTCACGACCAGTACATGCTCGCCGTCTGTCATGGCGAGGTCGAAGGGTATGGGCGGCGACGTCCCCGCGGTGGCCAGCAACGGATGCACACCGCGTGTGATCCTCAACGCCTGGGTCGTGACGACCTGCGGCTCGTGTCCGTCGTATGCCAAGGCGAGCCGCGCGCGAGCAGCAAGGTCGTCCAGCCGGACGCACATCGCGAGTCCGAGCGCTATGGCTTCGCCGTGCGGGCGCAGGAGGTCAGTGAGATGCCGCAAGACGGCGAGGACCTCACGAGCCTCCTCGGCCGTGAGCCTACTGAGCTCGTTCCCGAACTCGACCGCTTCTTGTGGTTCGACAAACAAGGTGCCACCGGAGGAGGACTCCCCGTGGACAATCCCGCGAACCCGCTGGCGGTCGTCTCGTCGGACTGGCACCACGAATCGATCACCGCGAACGGTCACGCCGCCGTCCCCGCACTCGCGTTCCGCCATCAACTTTTCCAAGAAGGTGATCAAGGCCTTCCGCTTGGAACGGAGTTGCTGCCTCACCTTGCCGAGCTGGGGTGACGCCCCATCCCGCACACTCCCATCCGGATCGATTGCCCGCTCGATGGCCGCGTCGATCGCGCGTGGCGGAAGCTCCACCGCCAAGTCCGCCACGCGCGGCGATTCATCGCGGAGTCCCACGAGCCCCGACCGAACGGTGTGCATCAACCCCAGGGCGGCGCCGATCTCAAAGAGCTCGGCACCTTCTAACACACTGCCGGACATGTGCAAACGTTGGAGCTGCAGCGTCACATCCCGGATCGGGACGGGCGCAACGGCCTTTTCACTAACCAGGAGCTGGCGGAATAAGTTGACGTCGGCGAGTTCTTCGCGGATCCAGCGCGCATCAGCGGAGGGGCGCCGCGCCAGAACCGATTCCGCCCCTAGCTCGGATACCGCGTGTGCCGCGACGCGTTCCAGCGTGCGGTGGAATTCGAGTTGGTTCAGGGTATCGACGGAGGCAACCTCAGGTGGCGACGACACGGTGTGGGGTCCGATACCGTCGCGGGGCACGTTGGTGCTCACACTCCCCAACGGCTCATGCAGGGCCTGAGAGCCCGGCGCCGGGAACGTGCGTCATATGCGGGAGACGATTTAGCCGTCATCAAGATGCGAGCAATACACTGGAGCGGGTGTAAAGTTAGAGACCGTGCATGGGTGCCACAACCCTGATTCTCACCCCGGCGGCCACTTCATCTGGCGACCTCCCAGCACATGCGCGTGCAGGTGATAGACGGCTTGGCCCCCTTCCGCGTTCGTATTCAAGACGACCCGGTAGCCTCTCGACGAGAGATTGTCGTGCTCAGCCACTTCGCGAGCGAGCAACAGGAGGTGTCCCAACAACTCGGCATCCTCCGCATCGTTGAGCGACGCGATGTGATCCTTGGGAATGATCAACACGTGAGTCGGAGCCTGAGGTTCGATGTCTCGGAACGCGACGAGCCTGTCGGACTCCGCCACTTTGTCGGCGGGAATCTTCCCGGACGCGATTTTGCAAAATAGGCAGTCCGCCATGGCTACCCCCCGAACGCCTCCTTCATCCGATTCCAGATCTTTCGTCCCAAGCCCTCGTCCTGAGGAGGTTCTCCCTCGAGATCCGACAGTTCCTCAAACAGCTCGCGCAATCGGGGGGAGAGCTTCTCCGGGGTCCACACCTGCACCCGGATATGCAGCGCTCCCTTGCGCCCGTTGTGGACGTCCGGCAGTCCCCGACTGCGCAGGGTGAGAATCGTTCCCGACTGGGTACCGGGGGGGAACTCGACCTTCTCTTCGCCGTACGGGGTGGGGACGACAAACGTGCCGCCAAGCGCCGCTTGGCTGAAGGAGAGCGGCTGATCGAACACGAGGTCATCGCCGTGCCGTTCGAATCTGGGGTCATCCTCGACTTCAATCCCCACGATCAGATCGCCGCGCGGCGCATTCCGCCGACCGGCGGCGCCCTGCCCGCGGAGCGTCAAATAATTGGCATCGCTGACACCGGCCGGGACCTCGATATCCACCACGCGCTCCGCGTTGACCCGTCCCTCCCCGCGGCAGGTGGTACAGGGATCCGCGATCTCAGTGCCTTCGCCGGCACACGCCGGGCAGGTTGTGACAGAAACCAGCTGGCCGAAAAAGGAATTCTGCGCCTGGCGGACCTGGCCGGCGCCTCCGCACGTTCGGCATGCTACCGGTGACGCGCCAGCGCGCGCGCCCGACCCGGCGCAGGCCGCACACCTATCGAACGTTTTGAGTTTGATCTTCCGGACTGTCCCCTTGGCCACTTCTTGCAGGGTGAGACGAAGGCCGATTCGAACATCACGAGGCTTCCGCCGGCCCGATTGCGTTGACCGGCCGCCGCCGAAGAATGCGTCGAGGCCACCCAGACCGCCGAAATCGCGCATGAAGATATTGAGCGCTTCGGAGAGATCGAACGGATGGTATCCCGCCCCGCCACCCATGCCGCCCTTCAGCCCGGCTTCCCCATAGCGGTCGTATCGAGCCCGGAGTTCCGGATTACTCAGAACTTCGTATGCTTCGGTGATCTCCTTGAATTTTTCTTCCGAGGCTTTATCGCCGCTGTTGCGGTCGGGATGGTACTGCAGCGCCAAGCGGCGGTATGCGCGCTTGATCTCATCGTCCGTCGCGTTGCGCGAGACTTCAAGCGTCTCGTACACATCCCGGTTCATTGTCCACACCGCCGCAGCCGGCCCACTTCAGACATCAAATGAAGTCCGTCAACAGTCGACTAGTGTTCTCGACCAACGCAACGACTTTGTCGTAGGGCATTCGCGTGGGCCCCATGACGCCGAGCACCCCTGTCAGGCCGTTCGACTCGTACCGGGACGTGATCAACGTAAAGCCACGAAGTTTGGGGTTCTGATGTTCCTCGCCAATGGTGACCCTGACACCCAGCCCATGCCGCCGCTGCAGCGCATTCTTCAAGACGTGCGGCTGCTCGGTGATCTCGAGCAACTCTCGCATCTTTTCGTTCGAGCTGAATTCCGGCTGCTCAGCCAGCATCTGCGCACTGCTCAGTAACACACCTGACCCATCATTCGGATCACCCTGAAAGAGCTGATCCGCTTCCTCGATGAAGATGTTCAAGAGTTCGGTTTTTGCCCCTTCAACGTTCGCGTCGCGGAGCCGTTCGCGAACCGTGTTCCGAATCTCCGCCAACGTGAGGCCGCTCAACCGTTCGTTGAGCACGGCGGCCAAGCTGGGGAGCGCATCTCGTGGAAACCCGCTCTTGACCTCAACGAAAATCGTGCGTGCGACGCCCCCCCGAATGAGCAATACCATGAGAATTCGTTCGCTCGAGGCGTGCACCAATTCCAGCCGATCGAGAATCGCACTGTCAAATGACGGCGCCACCGCGACGCCCAACTCGGAGGTCAGCACGCCCAGCACTTGCGCGGCTTTTCGGAGGATATCCTCGATCGCCGAGCGACCGTCGACCAGCTCGCGTCGAAGCGTGTCGAGCTCGTCCGTCGTCGGGAGCATGCGCGACATCAGGCTGTTGACGTACACGCGATACGCGAGATCGGTCGGAATCCGACCCGCCGAGGTGTGCGGATGGTATAGGTACCCCCGCTCCTCGAGGTCACTCATCGTGTTGCGAATCGTGGCGGCGGAGATCCCGAGGTTGAATCGTTTCGCGATCGTGCGAGAACCAGCTGGTTCGGCAGTCTCCACGTAGGCGTGAATGACTGCCTCGATCACCTGCTGCTCGCGGGGCGTTAGCGCGGACAGAACACGTACTCCAAGTCGTACACTGGCATGAAATTAGCCACTCTGCTCTGAGGTGGTCAAGGCTGCAACTGCCGCGTCGAGGCTGAGCCACCCCTGAGCCGTGAGTCTCACGCCCTGGGCATCCCTGATCAACCAGCCCTGCCGCTCCGCTTCCCGTCCGACTACGCTATCCACCAGGTGCATCTCCGCGGCCGCCAGGCCCTCGACCGTTCGGAGACGAAGGTACGCACGCTCCAGTGCGGCCTCCGCCTCGCTCAAGGTCTCGATGCCTTCGGTCGGATCGCCTCCCGTGACAGCTCGCTCCTCGTAGGCCGGCCACGAGGGAAGATTCCAACGACGCCGCTTCCCGTCGAACGAATGAGCGGACGGCCCGAGCCCCAGGTATGGGCGGCCCGACCAATATGCGCTGTTATGCAGCGCCCGACACCCTGCACGTGCGTAGTTGGACACCTCGTAGTGCTCGTAGCCACACGCTGTGAGGAACTCGTGCGCCTGCATGAACTGTTCGGCGTACCGCGAATCGGAGGCCATACGAACGGCCCCCCGGGCGATCCAGCGCGACAATGCGGTTCGGGGCTCAACAGTGAGTCCGTACACGGACAGGTGTTCGGGTTCGAGTTCCACAGCCCGCGCGAGTTCGTCGGCAAAATCGACTCGTAACGATGTCGGCAGGGCGAAGATGAGATCGAGCGACAACCGGCGGATACCGGCGTGCCGAAGCACGCGTACGGCTGCGGCGGTATCCGCCGCGTCGTGGGTCCGGTGCATCCAGACGAGGGCGCGGCTCTCAAACGATTGGACGCCGAGCGATACTCGACTGACGCCGGCACGTCGCCAGGCAGGAGCGGTTGTGGCGGTGACGTTCTCCGGATTCGCTTCCAGGGTGACTTCGAGCTGCTCCGTGGCCCCTGCACTCTGCAACAACTGCCGCGCCACCAAATCGAAGTCATCCACGGGAAGGAGCGACGGTGTCCCTCCACCGAAGTACAGTGTTTCGATGGATAGCGCGGCACCGTCTTGCCGGCGGCGCAGCACGTACTCTTCGAGCACGGCGCGCGCGTAACGCGATCCGGGGATTGTGCGGCGCACGGCGATGGAAAAATCGCAGTACACGCAACGCCGTGCGCAAAAGGGAACGTGCACGTACACATGGCGGATCGGTTGTGTCATCGTTACTCAGGCCTCGAGGGCCGACCGTCTGCGGAAGACTTTCCCAGGCTCCTGATTGACGAGCCCTCGAATCTCGAGCGACGTGAGAACGGCGAGCACCTCGGCAGGTGGCTGGCGCAGCCGCCGCGCCACGTTGTCCACGTGCTCGCCGCCCGCGTCGAGAACATCGAGCACTCTCCGCTCCGCGTCTCCCAAGTTATTCGGGATCCGGACACCGGGGGCGACGGCGTTTTCGTCACTCAACCCGTATTCTTCGAGCATGTCGCGTAGCTCCAGCGCGGCCTTCGCACCTTGCTGGATGAGGCGGTTGCAACCGGCTGACATCGGGCTGGTGATCGGCCCCGGGACCGCGAGCACTTCTCTTGCCTGTGCCAACGCGCAATCCGCCGTAATGAGCGCCCCCGAGGTAATACGAGCCTCGATAACCAAGACCGCTTGTGCTAAACCACTTATGAGCCGGTTCCGGCGGGGGAAACTCCCGGCGTGAGGACGCTCACCGGGTGGAAACTCGGTGAGCAGACATCCGTCACTTGCCACGCGATCGTACAGGGCACGGTTGGCCGCCGGATACACGATACCCAAACCATTTCCGAGCACGCCTACCGTTCGCCCACCCGCCTCGAGACAGGAGTCGTGAGCGACTGCGTCGAGCCCGCGTGCGAGCCCGCTCACGACCACCAACCCGGCACGCGCAGCTGCCCCCGCAAAGTGCCGACAGGCTGCGGCACCGTATCGAGTGTGGTCTCGACTCCCCACGATGGCGACGCCGTCGGCGTTCAGCGCGTTGACCTGCCCGAGCGCGAAGAGCATGGTTGGCGCGTCGGGTATTGCCTTCAGCAGCGTCGGAAAGCGCGCGTCTGACGGGATCAGCACGTGGGCGCCGAGCGCATCCGTGCGCCGAATGATTCGCGTACCAGTTTCGATGTCGGCGGACTTGATCGCCGTCGCCGCCGCCTTGGACAGGGTCGGCACCCCCCTTAAAGCGTCGTAGGACGCCTCGAGGGCGTTGGCCGCACTGCCGAACTTGTTGAGCAGCAACTCGAGCCGAGCCCGACCGATTCCCGGCACGGATGCCAGCGTGACGTACGCGGCGTCCGGCGGGAGCTGTGTCAGTTCCACGTGTTGGTTTCAGCCTCCGACACGCGCTGGCGATCACGCTCGAGCAGGTCCCAAAGGCGCTCTTTCAGACGGCTGAGGTTGCGCCCGGCGACGGCCGAAATGACGATGACCTCCTCCGCGTCCGGCGCATCGATGGGGGGATGCGGAAGAGCGGCGTCGTCTGGAAGCAGATCGGATTTCGTGAACACGATAACGTGAGGTTTGTGCGCCAGGTTGGTCGAGTACGCGGCCGCCTCACCGCGCAGCAAGTCGTACCGAGCTTGCGCATCGTCGGACTCGAGCGAAATGAGATACGCGAGCACCTTGGTCCGCTCTACGTGTTGCAAGAACTTGTCCCCCAGTCCTCGACCTTCGTGCGCGCCCTCGATTATGCCGGGAATATCGGCGACGACGAATGAGGCACCTTCGGACACGGCCACAACGCCCAAGTGCGGCTCGAGTGTTGTGAACGGGTAGTCCGCAATTTTCGGACGCGCCGCCGACAGCACCGACAAGAGCGTGCTCTTTCCGGCGTTTGGTTCACCGAGGAGCCCGACATCGGCGATTAGTTTCAGGACAAGCTCGACCCGCCGCGTCTCTCCTTTGGCCCCGGGTTCCCATTCCCTGGGCGACCGATGCGTCGGCGTCGCAAACGCCGCGTTTCCACGGCCCCCACGACCTCCATGCGCCACACACAATACATCGCCGGACGCGACGAGCTCGCCCAAAACCTCCCCGGTGTCGGCATCATGCACGACAGTCCCGGCCGGTACCGGAAGCGTCACGTCCGCGCCCGATTTACCTGTTTTGTTCGACCCGGACCCGTGTTGGCCACGTGCCGCTATCCACTGCGTGCGGTAGCGATAGTCCAACAAGGTGGACAGTTCGGATCTGGCTTCTATGTAGACGCTCCCACCCCGCCCTCCATCTCCACCATCAGGCCCACCCTTGGGCACGAACGTTTCGCGACGGAAGGACATACACCCCGCGCCGCCGGTCCCAGCGACGACCGAAATGACTGCGCGATCCACGAGTGTCACGGCTTGCTCACCTCGGCACACTTGGCTCCGGACAGGAACGACGTCTCGGCAGATTACACTGCTTGTGGGCGCTGGGCTTCATCTTGTTACCGCAACCGTCATCA
>JBFHWR010000115.1:0-11023 GCA_041599395.1 Gemmatimonadales bacterium
GTGGCCGCGTAATCGTCGGTGCCACGTTGGTGATCTTCTCGCCCTCGCAGTACACGTCGCCGCGGAAGCGATCAGCGGCGGTCACGATCTCGCCGTTCTTGATGAGCAGTGGCATGTCAGCAAGTCCTCAGATCATTTAGGCCGTTCATGTGTGCGTCCCTAATGTTGTGTCCCAGAAAAGCCCTTACAATTGACAGTGTACCGACGGGGCCCCGCAGGGGGCGTATGCCCCGCGGTGTCATGGCGCCGACGCCGGAAAAGGGCGGGTGACGCAGCATCAGCGGGCGTCGAGTCCGTCGGGGCGCTAGCGCCCCGCAAGAGCCGTTGGCACGCTGATTCATGCAACGAGCTTCTCAGACGGTACATTAGAACTCACTTGACAAAAAAGATCTTACGTTGACAACACGTGCTTGGCCAGGTGCCGAAGCGTAGACCGAGGAAGAGCGAATAGCGCTTAGAGGCGGCGTGACCTGTAGGACGGCGGCATGTGAAGGGCCCGCAGGCGGCGTCACCGGCACGGCGAACGCGGAGAGTGGGGAACAACCCGCGATCGGCTTGTCGGAGCAGCAGTGGCCCCCCCAAACGCAGATGGGTATCGCGCCGGGCGAGTGGCTACCGGCCACTCTTTTGGGGTCGGCCGTTTTCGACCGTGCCTCGGAGTGCTGACTTCGCACGTCCTGCCTGCCCGGCGAGATACCGCATACTCAGTCTACAACCCCAACTGTGAGACTGTGATGAGCATTCTCTGAAGATCGGCGGCCGGGTTCCTCCTCAACCCGTCCTCCTTGCCAAACCGGCGTCAACCGTCGAAAATAGGGAGGATTTTATCGCTACTCAACATACACGAGGTCGTCAATGTCGAAGGGACAGGAGTTTCTCCACAGGCTGCACGAGGCACTGGGCGCGTTCGAAAAAGCGGTGGTACAGCGCGAACACAAAAAGCCCTTTATCGATAGCAAGGTGACGCTCCAACAAGACGTCGACAAGGCTCGACAGCGCGTCGTAGACGAGGTTGTTGCACTCATGAAGGAGGCGAGAGAAGCCTATCCCGCCACCTGAGGTCCAATCCGGCGGCCCCGACACCGGTGAGTGCCGGGGAACGGCGCGACCCCGACGTCCGAATCCGGCCTCACCGGGCCGCTTCCAACAACGCGTTCCTATCGACGACGATGCCGTGATGAATCACTGCGGCGATCGATGTCGTATTGCCAATCGCCTCGAGGGGTGACTGGCTGAGGACGACCAGATTACCCTCGTCCCCCACTCGAACGCCATACGATTTGTCCAGAAAAGCGCCGGCGTCCGTGGTGGTGGCTCGCAACGCCTGCCATGGTGTAAGTCCCGCCCGCACCAGCTTTTCGATTTCGCGATGCGCCGAATATCCCTGAATTGTCCCGTAATTGCCGGCGTCGGTCCCGGTCAGAATGGTCACGCCGGCTGCGGCAAGTGTTCGGATCGATTCGAAGATGGTCGCCTTTTGGCGCGCCGCGCGCTCTTCCCACTCTTCCGCGTGGTGCCGGATGGAATCGCTGCGGTATGCAGCGATGATAGCCGGGCTCGTGAGCGCTTGGGCGAGCGGATGCGCCAACACCGATTCGTCACGGATGAAATCGCCCATGTCGGTTTCCACGGCCAATGTCGGAATGATCGACACGCCGCGCTCGGCCATCAGCGCCGGCAAATCCGGCGGTACCGGTTCGTTGCCCGGGATATGGGTAACCGCCGTCGCTCCGGCTAGGACCGCCTCACGAACGTCATCCCACGTGTTGATATGGACGACCGTCTTGATGCCGTGGGCTGTTGCCGTCGCGACTGCTGCCCGGAGCGTCGGCTCATCGATCGATGGCATCCGACCCCGCGGGGAGTACACGATCTTCACCACGTCCGGGAGCTTGGCCGCGAGAGCGCTCACCTCCCGCTCCGCATCCTCCGGCGAATCCATGACGCGCGTCGGAATCCCATACTCCGTACAGTGCCCATTGGTGGCGGTCAGACACGAGCCCGCTGCAAATAAGTCGGCCCCACCCACCTCGCCGCTCCGTTGCCTGGTCCGGAGCGCGAACATCGCCGACTCCATTCCGAAGAGATCGAGAAACGCCGTCACACCCGCATACAGCATGCGCTTGGCGACAACAGCGGTACCCGGGCCGTCGAACGCGTTCCCGGGCGCCATGTTGCCATACGAATGCGTGTGCAAGTCTGTGAGGCCGGGGATAATCCACTTGCCCTGAGCGTCCAGGGTGGGGCCCGTGAAGTCACCCGGTGCCTCCTCTGGACTGCCCACGATGATCCCATCCACGATCAGCAGCGTGCCTTCGCGGACTTCCTCGGCGATAGGATCGACGATCCGCGCGTTCGCGATGAACAGATCCTGCGCGCCCACCCCGGGCGCAAGGCAGAGAGCCACGATCAGCGTCAGGGGAGTTGTCTTTCTCATTCTCGAACCATGCCGGTTAACGTGAAGCCGCTTGCTCGGCCCGTGCTCATTACGGCGGTGCAGCGGTCGAGTTTCCGCGAGAAGGCCCGCACTTGTCACCGGGGCGCCAGCCGTGGCGGGCGGGGCCCATGCCTCACCGCGTGGGTCGCTCGGACGTACTCCAATTCCCGGCCCGCGTCGATTGCCCGCAGCAGCAGCCCGCCTCGACTCATGCCCCCGCGCCCGACGAACGCGGCCGGAACGTAGAGGCGGTCGCCGAAAACGGAGCACAGCGGCTGCACATACTTGTCCGTCGCCACGCTACCCAGCAACACAACCCGATCCTCCGCCGACAGCACGTCGCGCACAGCGCATGTGTCCCGAGCGAGTGGCTCGACGTAGCGCGGATCGTTGAGATCGACCGGTGTCCGCGCGATGGCAGCCACATCATTGATCGTCAGCCGCAGGTCGGGGCGGGCGAGACCCCGTCCGGGTACAATGATGACAACAGGTGGCGCGCGACGCGGCGGCGATGCAAACGCGACGGCATAGGCCAGCTTTGACCGGAAGTACAGTGAGCTTATGAAGGTGAACACGTCGCCGATTTCGACTCCACGCTTCGACCGTAGGCGTTTCGCGATTGGCGATGTTGCAGACTCCCGCAGAAGATACTGTGCTCGCTTGCCGGAGCAGTCCGCAGGCGAGATAATGAACACTCGAGTGAATGTCCTAGAGTTCACCTGGTGCTTCCCCATGGACGCGTTCCATCTCCTGAAGGTAGCGCACTTCGCCTCTGTGATTGAATCTTTGAGTCCTGCGATCCGTAATCTGTTTCAGCATGCTTGATTCCTCGTCTGACCGGCCAGACGCCGTGAAGCGGGTACTGATCATCGGTTGTGGCGGTGCCGGAAAATCGTACGTCGCAACAGAGTTAGGCCGGGCCACCGGTATCTCTGTGATCCACCTGGATCGTCTGTACTGGAAGCCCGGATGGCAAGAGCCCTCGAATGCCGAATGGGACCGCATCGTACGGGCCGCTGTCGCCGGGGACCGCTGGATCATGGACGGAAACTACGGCGGAACACTGGCCTTGCGGCTCGCACGCGCCGACACCGTTATTTTCCTCGACTTTCCCCGCCGTCGCTGCCTCGCACGGGTATTGAAACGACGCGTGGGATCGCTCTGGCAAGCGCGACCTGACATGGCCGATGGTTGCCCGGAACGGCTGAACTGGGAATTCGTCAGGTGGATCTTGGAGTTCCGGAAGCAGACCCGACCGAAGATCATGACGGCGTTACGGGACGGAGGCAGCGCAAAGCGCGTCTATGTCGTCACCTCCAATGCTCAAAGTCGAGCCTTACTAAAGCGCTTGACAGGACATGCAGCGGCATGAATGACAACATTTGTATGGTGACGGGAGCCAACGCCGGCATCGGCAAGGCCACCGCTTTTGGCCTGGCGCGCACCGGCGCCACGGTGGTGCTGGTCTGCCGGAATCGAGACCGAGGCGAGCACGCGCGCGCGGAGATTGCCCGAAAGAGCGGAAACAAGAGCATCGAGCTGCTGGTGGCGGATCTCCGGTCACAGCGACACATCCGCCATCTCGCGGAGGAGTATCGTCAACGACACGACCGCCTCGATGTGCTTGTCAACAACGCGGGTCTGTTCCTTGCCCGGCGCCACGTGACAGAAGACGGGATCGAGACGACCTTTGCCGTCAACCATCTGGCCCCCTACCTGCTCTCCCGTCTCCTACTACCGCTGCTGGAGCGCAGTGCCCCGTCGCGCATCGTCACGGTCAGTTCCGAAGCGCACCAGCGAGGGACGATCAACTTCGACGACTTGAACGCCGAGGGCCGGTACAATTGGATCGACGCCTACGCGCAGTCCAAGCTCGGCAACGTTCTTTTCACGTACGAGCTTGCACGACGTCTCGACGGAACCGGCGTCACAGCGAACTGCCTGCACCCTGGCGTCGTGGCAACGAAGATCTGGAATCGGAATAAGACGCCGTTTCATATCTTTCTCCGCTTGTTCACCGTGTTTTATATGAGGCCAAGTCGGAGCGCTGAAGCCGTGGTTGCGCTGGCGACCGCGTCAGACCTCGACGGCGTGACAGGCAAGTACTTTGACAAGAAGAGGGAGGCCCGGTCGTCCAAGATCTCGTACGATGAAGGCATGCAAACGCGGCTCTGGGATATCAGCGCCGACCTCACGGGCCTCAAACGTTAGCGAACCTGTCGGCAACCGAATGGGAGGACGACATGATCAAGAAGCTGGTCCGGTTCCGGGTGGAACCCGGTGAAATCGAGACGGTCAAGAAGGCGATCGCAGAGTTCGTCGCCGCCGTTAGGACCAACGAACCCGACACCATCTACGGGTCGCTTCAAGCCGAAGACGGTGTGTCATTTGTGCACGCAATGGCATTCGCGAACGAGTCGGCGGAGCAACGCCACAGCGGCGCAGACTATACGAAGCGGTTCGTTGAGGTCCTCTACCCACGGTGCGAGCAGCCGCCGGAGTTCACCACGGTAACGGTCTTCGCGTCCTCCAAGAAGGGCGCGGGGTTCCTGGGTAAGGGCGGCTGAAGCGTCAAAGAGGGAGCGGGGTAGCGGGGGGATTGCGGGCGGGATATGATGCAGGAACCGTGAGTAGGAGACGGTGAGACCGATACCGAGTCGGAGGGTGAGAGTCTCATGACAGAGCAACTCGTCGGAACCGTTACTCATTATTTCAATGGGCCGGGCGTGGCTGTCGTCCGGGTGACTGAAGGAGATCTCCGCTTGGGGGACAAGCTCCACTTTGTTGGTCACACCACCGATTTCACGGAAACGCTGACCTCGATGGAAGTGGACCACAACAAGGTCGAGCACGCGGGACCGAGTGAGGAAATTGCCATCAAGGTGGTCGAGCGGACGCGGCCGCACGATCAGGTCTTCAAGGTCGTTTAGGCGGCGGAACCGCCAAGGCCCTACTGCACGCCCCACCAGCTGTACAACTCGGGCGGCGAGAGCCCACGCCGCTCGACGCGCCGACCCTGTGCGATTGCCGGACGTCACAATCGACGTAACTTACAGACGCTGGCTCGTCACCGGCCGAAGTCTCCCCATCATCGAGAGGTCGAGATGCGATTCCGTCTAGGCGTATCCGTGCAGTGGCTTCTTCCCTTGGCTCTCGTCCTGCTACTCTCTTCAGACGTGTTGGCACAGCGCACCCAAAAGCCAGTCCTCCACGGGCGTCACTGGGTGGCCATCACCGGAAAACCGCTCGGTGCAACCGCGGGCGCCATGATGTTCCAACAAGGCGGGAACGCCGTCGATGCGGCATGCGCCATGCTCGGTGCGACCGCGACGATGTGGGACGTGTTGAGCTGGGGCGGCGAGACCCAAGCGCTGATCTACGACCCGAGAGATGGTAAGGTCCGCGGCATCAACGCCCTCGGAGTCGCCCCCACCGGTGCGACGCCGGAGTTCTACCGCGAGAAAGGGATGCCCTACCCTCCCGAGTACGGTCCCCTGGCCGCCGTGACGCCGGGAACACCGGGCGGACTCATGGTGATGCTGGCGGAATTCGGAACGCTGAGCCTGAAAGACGTGCTCGCTCCATCTATGCAGATGGCCGAGGGGTATCCCATCGAGGAATCGACAGCCGACAACATCGAGCGCCGCAAGGACCTGATCAAGCAGTGGCCGTACTCGCAGACGGTTTTCCTGCCGCACGTGGGGGAAGAACGCGAGGCCCCGTACGGTGGAGAGATCTTCAGACAGCCCGACCTCCTCGCGACGCTACAGAAACTGGTGGACGCCGAACAGATGGCGCTTGCCCAAGGGAAGAGCCGCAAGGAGGCGATCTATGCGGCGTACGACCGGTTCTACAAGGGGGACATTGCGCAGGAGTTTGTTAGGGGATCGCAAGAAATGGGTGGTCTCCACACCATGGAAGATCTTGCAAACTGGAAGGTCTATATCGAGGAGCCGGTCAGCACGACGTATAAGGGAATCGAAGTCTTCAAGCTCACGAGCTGGGTGCAGGGACCGGTGCTGCTCCAGGCGCTCAACATCTTGGAGAACGTGGACCTCCAGGCAATGGGCTTCAACAGCACGCGCTACATCCACACGCTCTACCAGGCGATGAATCTGGCATTCGCGGACCGCGACTTCTACTACGGCGATCCGTACTTTCCTCCCGAGGAACCACTCCACGGCCTCCTGTCCAAGGAGTATGCCAAGCAACGCTTTCAGCAGATCAACTGGGAGAAGAACGATCCAGACGTTCGACCCGGAGATCCGTATCCGTTTGAGGGCAAGTCGAATCCCTATCTCGATTTGATCGAGCAGTGGAATACCGTGGCGCCAACAACAACACCGGACGGCTCCACCGGCCAGGGAATGCAGGACCAAAGCGCACACGAAGACGGCTTCTTCGCCGGAACCACATCGATCCAGGCAGCTGACAAGGATGGCTGGGTCGTGTCGATCACCCCGAGCGGCGGGTGGATCCCCGCCAGCATCGCGGGCCGCACCGGCATCGGGATGAGCCAACGCATGCAGAGCTTCGTGTTGGACAGGCGGCAAAATCCCTTCAATGTCGTCGAGCCCGGAAAGCGCCCGCGGGCCACGTTGACACCCAGCATCGCCCTCAAGGAAGGCAAACCGTTTCTCTCGTTTGCCGTCCAAGGCGGCGACTCGCAGGATCAGAACCTGCTGCAGTTCTTCCTGAACATGGTTGAGTTCGACATGAACGTGCAGCAAGCGGTGGAGGCACCGAACATCACGAGCTTCCAGATCAGGAGTTCGTTTGGTGAACACAAGTCCGAGCCCGGTCGGCTCACGCTGAACGAATCCGTGCCGCCCTGGGTGCGAGCCGACCTCGAAGACATGGGCTATGACCTCCAGTTCAGGAGTCGGACGTCCGGCCCCATCAACGCCATTTTCTTCGACTGGAAACACGGCACCATGTGGGGTGGGTCCAGCAACTACGGGGAAGACTACGGGATCGCGTGGTAAGTGAGATCACTCTCGATTTCGCCACGCAATGAAAACGGCGGGTCGGCAACCGGCCTTGTGACGGGGAGCAGGGAGAAGGGAGCAGGACCCGACGGTCGACGCCTCTAGAGGCGCGACGGTTCATCGTTTCCGGCTAGAAGAGGACCTCCCCCTCTGGAAGGACCCGGCCACTCGCTTCCGGGTTCGGGAGTCCATAGTGACGTACGGCGGGTCCCGCTCCCCGCTCCCTTTCCCTTCTCCCTTCTCCCTTCTCCCTTCTCCCTTCTCCCTTCGTTAACAATCCCTCGCCGAGTTCGTATAACACGTAGAAAGGGCCGCCGGATCGGCGTGCGCTACCGAGACGAATTGGAGGAAGAATGAACTGGATAAAGGGAGGAGTTGCACTGCTCGCGGTGCTCGCGGTGTCGGGTGAGGTGTTGGAGGCGCAGGGACGTAGCAGGCGGGGCCCAATGAGCGACCGGCCGTTGCTTGGTGCCGAGCAAATCCTGCGGGCACGTGAGCAGCTCAATCTGACGGACGCCCAGGTGTCCGAGCTCGAGGCGATTCGCCGGGAAACCGTGGAAGCGCGTCGCGCCGAGATGGGCACGATGATGGAGCTTCGGTCCCGCGCCGAAGCCGGAGATTCGGCTGCTCGGGCGGAGCTGCGTGCTCAGGCGGCGGAGCGACGCGAGGCAAGCGCGGCCAGGCGAGAGGCGTACCGCAATCGAATCAACGGTGTCCTGACGGACGAGCAGCGCGAGCAGCTCCCCGCGGTCGGCCGCGCGATGGCACGCCAGAGGGGGATGGCGAGAGGCGGACGGGGGTTTCGAGGGCCGGGCCAGCGCGGCTTCGGGCCGCAACGAGGCTTCCGCGGTCGCGGGCCGAACTGGAACCGTCGCTGGCGAGGCCCCGGGCCTCGGCGCGATTTCCGGCGTCCGTGGAGACGCCCTGATGACGCGGGGCCCGACGTGAATTGACGGCGCAGCGAGGAGACCCGGTGTACTGTGCACTGTGCACCTTGTACCCCGCACCATGTGTGCCTTGCACCCTCAGCTTTCCAGTGCAGCTCTCCAGCCCCGATTTGCCGTCTCCTCCTCCGGCGGTGCATCTTGATTCCCAATGTCTCAATTCGACGGCACGACCGCGCTGGTCACTGGCGCGAGCAGCGGTATCGGTCGAGCAACCGCACGGCTATTGCTCAAGCATGGGGCCACCGTCCTGGCGACGGGGCGCCGTGATGCTCCCCTCCGGGCACTGTCAAACGGCCTGGAGACGAGCGGCCGGGCGATTCCACTCGCCGGCGACCTGACCGATCACGAGTTCAGAGCCACGCTCATCGATTCGGCTCGCGACCACCTCGGTGGACTCGACATCCTGGTCAATGCGGCCGGCATCCTGGTCGGTGGCGGGTGGGACAAGACAGGGCTCGATGCGTGGGACCACACAATGGACATCAACCTGCGAACGATCTACGCGCTCTCTCGGCTGGCAATACCGCTGCTGGAAGAACGGAAAGGCACGATCGTCAACGTGAGCAGCGTCGCGGGACCGCGCGCGTTTCCCGGGTTGCTCGCCTACTGCGTGAGCAAGGCGGGCCTTGATCAGTTGACGAGGTGTCTCGCCCTCGAGCTGGCGGCACACGGTGTTCGAGTCAACTCCGTGAATCCTGGAGTCGTCAAGACCGAGCTTCACCGAGCCGGTGGCATGGACGAGGCGACCTACGAAAATTTCCTGGAGCACAGTCGTACCACCCATCCGTTGGGCCGAATCGGGACCCCACACGAAATCGCCGAACTGATTCTGTTTCTCGCTTCGCCAAACGCAAGCTGGATCACGGGTGAAACCGTGGCGATCGATGGCGGACGGGCACAAACCTGCGCTCGATGACTAGATGTGAGTCGGTGACCAACCGGTAACCACCAGTTAACCTCGGGATGGAATCATGAAACGCCACACCGCACTGTTGACCCTCGCTCTCGCGCTTCTCCTGCTTGGTCCACCGATGGCGGTCGCACAAGGCCCATCTGCGGCCGGGCAGACCGACCATCCGATGAGCGACATCATGGACGATGTCGTCGCCGAGGTCCAGGCGATGGCCAAGTTGACACAGGTGATGGTGGACAAGATTTACAGCTATTCAGAACTCGGGTTTCAAGAGTTCGAGACGTCACGCTATGTCACGTCTATCCTGCGGGAGAACGGGTTCAGCATCGAAGAAGGGATTGCCGGTATTCCTACAGCGTGGATCGCCCGGTGGGGATCGGGTCGGCCGGTGATCGCATTCGGCAGCGACATCGACGGCATACCCAAGTCGAGCCAAAAGCCAGGCGTCGCCTACCACGATCCCATCGTCGAGGGCGCACCAGGTCACGGCGAGGGACACAACTCGGGCTCGGCTGTCAATGTCACCGCTGCGCTGGCCTTGAAAACGATCATGGAGCGCGAGGGCATCTCCGGCACCCTGATGCTGTGGCCGGGAGTGGCGGAGGAACTCGTCGCAACCAAGGCGTACTTCGTCCGCGACGGCTACTTCAAAGACGTGGACGCGACGATCTTCACCCACGTGAGCAACAACCTGAGTGTTTCCTACGGGCAAGGAACAGGTACGGGTCTCGTTTCGGTGGAGTTCACGTTCACCGGTCAGGCGGCGCACGGCGCTGGGTCACCGTGGCGTGGGCGGAGCGCACTCGATGCAGTCGAGCTCATGAACGTGGGCTGGAACTTCCGTCGCGAGCATCTCCGTCCGGTACAGCGTTCACACTACGTCATCTCCGATGGTGGCGACCAGCCAAACGTCGTGCCACCACGCGCGTCGGTGTGGTACTACATCCGCGAGCTCGACTATCCCGACATCAAGCGGAATTTCGAGATCGCCATCAAGATGGCGGAGGCTGCGGCGGCAATGACGGATACCGAGATGACGTATCGCATCCTGGGCACCGCATGGCCGCGTCATTTCAATAGGCCGATTGCCGAGGCAATGTACGAACACATGAAGAAAGTGGGGCTGCCCGAGTGGAGCGAGGCTGATCAGATGTTGGCAAAGGCTGTTCAAACCGAAATGGGAAGCGACACGATCGGTCTCAGGACGGAGTTGGCCGAGCTGGGGAAACCACCCGAGGTTCGGCGGAGCGGAGGCTCGGATGACATCGGGGATATCTCGTGGAACGTTCCGACCGTGACGATGCGATTCCCCTCGAACATCCCGGGACTGCCGGGGCACCATTGGTCGAGCGGTGTCGCGATGGCGACCCCCATCGCGCACAAAGGCGCCACGGCCGGTGCCAAAGCGCTGGCGATGAGCGCGCTCGAGATGTTCACCAAGCCGGAGATCGTGGAGGAGGCGTGGAAGTACTTCCGGGAAGTGCAGACCAAGGACATGCAGTACACGCCCTTCATCACCGCGGAGGACACACCGGCCATCGAGTTGAACACGGAGATCATGGCGCGCCTTCGGCCGGAACTGGAGCGGTTTTATTTCGACGAAACGCGCTACGACTCGTATCTGCAGCAACTGGGGATTGCGTATCCAACCCTCAAGCCGATGACGGGAACGAAGCAATAAGATCGGTGAGTGGTGAGTAGTACCTAGGGAGTGGTAAGTGGTGAGTAGTGAGTGGTA
>JBFHWR010000116.1:0-10927 GCA_041599395.1 Gemmatimonadales bacterium
AGCGTGATCTTGACGGTCTCGCGCGCCAGAAACGCTCCGACGCGGTCCGTCAGAGTACCCATCGTCGTCTCAAACGGGGGGTTCGGAAGACGAGCGAGATACCCGCTCCGTTCCACCTCCGAGGCGATTGAAGGACTCTTTGGCGGCATGGCCCCGGCGACCCAAAAGTCGATTCCGGGTGCCACGTGCTCATTCAATGATTTGAGCAGGGTGTCCAGGCGCTGCTCGGACCACGATCCGGCCAGCTCCAGATCGATCCATTCACTGTCCGACGTCCATCCGAGCGCCAGCGGCGGTCCGGCGGAAATCTTGGGGCGCGGCGAGTACCCTTCACTGTACAACACCGGAACACTCGCACGTCGAAACGTGCGCTCGAGCTCTCGGAGCACGTCCAGGTGGGCGGTGAACCGAAGGCGCTCACCCTTACGGTATCCCAGGCGAACCGTCGTTGCCGGCACGCCCTGGAGCAGCCCCGCAGCCGGCTCGGGACGCGCGGGTTCCACCGGCGCGGCGAGCAAGTTCCGCATCGCTTCAAAGTCGCACACCCCGCAGGCGGAGCAGCGCTCGTGCTTGCACTCGTCAGTTTCTCCGGCCCGATACGCTTTGTGTCGCTCCTTTAAAAAGTACGCACGGTCGATTTTGTAGCTCACGACCTCCCACGGAAGATCCTCATCCTCTTCGATTTCACGGAATGTGTCCGCCAGCGTCAACCCATTCGCGTTGAGGGCCCCCTCCCACGCGGAGAAGTCGCACAACTCTCCCCAGCCATCGAACCTCGCCCCACGCTTCCAGGCACCCTCGATCACCTCGGCGATCTCTCGTCCTCCGCGGGAGATGACGCCTTCGATGGCGGTGTCCGCACTCTCATGATGCCGGATCTCGACCCCGCGGCCCTTGAGGCGCCGCTTGATCCACGCGAGCTTGGTCCGCGTATCCTCGATCGCGTCCTGTCGCTCCCACTGGAACGGCGTGTGCGCCTTCGGCACAAACGGCGAGAACCCAAGCGTAACATGGCGCCGGCCGGGATACTGCTTCACGATGCCTTTGATCTTCTCGACGAGCTGCGCCAACTCCTCGAAGTCCTGCTCCGTCTCGGTCGGATGCCCGATCATGAAGTACAACTTCACACTGGTCCATCCGGCCTCCATCGCACGTTCAACGGCCGAAAGGATGTCTGCTTCGGTTATACCCTTGTTGATGACGTCGCGAAGACGCTGGCTCCCTGCTTCGGGAGCAAACGTGAACCCGGACTTGCGCACTCGGCTCACCGCTTCCGCCAACCCAACACTGAAGGCGTCGGCGCGGAGCGACGGCAAGCTCACCCCCACGCCGCGGTCAACCAGAGTCCGTCCCATGCGGTCGGTCAGTTCCACCGCTTGCGAATAGTCAGCGGTGGACAACGACAGCAGCGAAACTTCCTGCCACCCTGAGTGCTTGATGCCGGCTTCTGCTATCTCGATCGTCTCGTCCACGTCCCGTTCCCGCGCCGGGCGATAGAGATAGCCGGCCTGACAGAATCGACACCCCCGCATGCACCCCCGCATTACCTCAATAGGCAGGCGATCATGCGTGGTTTCCGTGAGGCTCACCACCATCTCACGGGGATGGTCCTCCGGCCGGAGAACCGGGACTTTCCGGGCAACCACCGGGAACGGCGTCGTGACAGGAGCGCCCGCCCGCGGCCGCACGCTCCGGCTTCCCGGAACGGGCTCATACAAGGACGGCACGTAGACACCACCCACACCCACGGCGAGCTGTTCCAGCACGCCTGCGCGGCCGCCGGCGCGGCCCGTCTCCTTCCACGCTTGAATCGTCGTGAGGATCTCAGGCAGGGCGTCCTCGGCATCCCCGATGAGCGCGCAGTCGACGAATGGCGCGAGCGGCTCGGGATTCGATGCACAGGGGCCACCAATCATGATCAACGGATCCTCAGGTCGCCGAGCCGTCTGCCTCAGGGGAATGTCCGACAGCTCGAGCACATTCAGCAGATTGGTGTAGGTGAGCTCGGATTGGAGTGTGAAACCCAACGCGTCAAACGCGCGCACCGGGCGCCGCTGCTCCAGTCCCCATAACGGGATCCTCCTGGCCCGGAGCTGTTCTTCCATGTCCGGCCAGGGTGCGTACACGCGGTCGAGGAGCCAAGACGGGTGCCGGTTCACGATGTGATAGAGGATCTGGGTGCCCGTGTGGCTCATCCCTACTTCGTAGGCATCGGGGTAGCAGAGCAGGAACCGAACCGCGGCATTCTCCCACGGCTTTCCGGCCAAACCAAGCTCGTTTCCGACGTAACGGTTGGGTTTCGAGACGAGCGGCAGCACCTCGTGGGTGAGCACACGCTCGAGCTCGTCAGGGGTCCAGCAATTCATAGAACTGATAAGTATAAGTAGGGCGGTAAGTTAGGTCAAATCGCCCCAAGGTGGGTAAGACGGCGCCGTTCACGCCCCCGTAACGCTGACGAGATCACCCAACAGCTTCCGCGCAATCACGATGCGCTGAATCTCCGACGTCCCCTCCCCGATCTCACAGACCTTGGCATCCCGCATCATGCGCTCTACCGCGTACTCCGTGGTATAGCCGTAGCCTCCATGCAACTGCACCGCTTTCGTGGTCGCACGCATGCAGAGTTCCGAGGCGTAGAGTTTGGCCATGGCCGCCGCCGTCTTGAACGGCTTCCGGTTCTGCGCCAACCATGCGGCATGATACACCAGATGACGTGCCGCCGCGATTTCGGTCGCCATGTCAGCCAGCGCAAAGTGCACACCTTGGAACGATGCGATCGCACGGCCGAACTGCTTCCGCTCCGCCGTGTACGTCATGCACTCGTTGAGCGCTCCTTCCGCCAGGCCGAGCGAGAGCGCCGCCAGCCCAATGCGCCCGCTATCCAAGGTTCGCAGGAAGTTCGCGAACCCCTTCCCCGGTTCGCCCAGCACGTTCTCCTTGGGAACGACCGCGTCCTCGAGGTACAGCTCGCGGGTGTCGGACGCGCGCCAGCCGAGTTTGTCTTCTTTCTTTCCCGCCCGCACCCCAATGAGCTTGGGCAACTCCGGTACGTGACCGACGCCAACCTCACGTGCCCGTTCCAGATCCGTGGTTTCCTTGGTCACGATGAACGACGTGATACCGTGATTGCGCACCGGCGGCGTCTTCTCCGTCCGCGCCGTCACCACAAAGATCTCTCCGACACCCGCATGGGTGATGAAGATCTTCGCGCCATTCAGCACGTAGTGGTCGCCACAGTCTTCCGCTACGGTGCTGGTTCCACCGGCGTCAGAACCGGCCCCAGGCTCGGTGAGTCCGAAGCCACCGAGCACTTGGCCGGTCGCGAGGTACGGAACAAATCGTTTCTGCTGTTCCTCGGTTCCGAAATTCATAATCGGGGACGTTCCCAGGGTCGTGTGCGCTGACACGGTTATCGCGTGGCTCGCGTCGACCTTGGCCAGTTCTTCGATCACGATCGTGTACGACAGGTAGTCGAGCCCCGCACCGCCAAGTTCTTCTGGCCACGGGACCCCAAGGAGCCCCAGTTCGCCCATCTTCTTGACGTTTTCCCACGGGAAGCGGCAGTCCTTATCGAGGTCCCGAGCCACCGGACGAATTTCGGATTCCGCGAAGTCGCGCACCATCTCGCGGACCTGGTGGTGCTCTTCTGAGAAGTAGGGGAGATCATTCATGAACGGAGAATATATCAACAAACGGCCCGTAGGCTGCGATCCAACGAACTTCGCTACGCAACCGGTTCCCGCCACGGACCCGCGTCTTGGGATCCCCTGAGGGCTTTCGGCGCACCGAGGACCTCGGTCAACACGATGGCGTCCTTGAGACGCTTCCCCGAGAGTCCCAGGCGTTTTCGCGGGTGCTCGCGAGGCTTCCGTTCCACGTCTAGCGGCGGTGTTTCCATGTACAGTGCGTGAAACTTTTTGTGACTCTCCCCGCCCGCCGCCACGAGCGTTTCCAGAGACTGCGCCTCTACGATATTCTCGAACTCTTCCGACGACTCCGCCTCGACCGTCTCTGCTGGGGTGCCGCCGAGTGCTTCGAAGATCTCATCGATCATGTCGCCACCCATCCGGTGCGGAATCGGTGGCGCCATCTCGTCGACGCGCCGGCGCGGTGGGGCCTGACGCTTCGGCCGCTCCGGACGCTGGGTCGAGCGAGTCGGGCCGGTCGAACCCGTGCGATGCTGTCGCTTTTTTCGCCCCGCCAACAGGCCAAACAACACGAACAGGGCGATAAAGACGAACTGAAGCAGATCTTCCATGGGCTACGACGTCGACGAGCCAGCATCGCCTCCAGAATCCTCCCCGGCGATGCTTCCACGCATTTTGGTATCGCTCTCGATGTTGCGGTACCGCATGTACTCCATGATACCGAGCTTACCATCGCGGAACGCTCCGGCAATCGCGAGCGGCACCTGGGCCTCTGCCTCCACCACGTGTGCCCGCATCTCCTGAGTCCGTGCTTTCATTTGTTGTTCTTCCGCGACCGCCATTGCGCGTAGTTTTTCCGCGTTTGCCTGAGCGATCCGCTTGTCTGCTTCCGCCTGATCCGTTTGAAGCTCCGCGCCGATGTTCTTGCCGACATCCACATCGGCAATATCGATCGAGAGAATCTCATACGCCGTGCCGCTATCGAGTCCTTTCGCCAGCACTGTTTTCGAAATGGCGTCAGGGTTTTCGAGTACCTTCTTGTGTGAATCCGACGACCCAATCGTGGACACGATACCCTCGCCGACGCGGGCTAAGATGGTCTCTTCCCCCGCACCACCCACCAGACGAGCCAGGTTGGCTCGCACCGTCACTCGGGCGATCGCGATGAGTTGAATCCCATCTTTCGCCATCGCCGCGACTTTGGGGGTTTGAATCACCTTCGGCGTCACCGAGACTTGGACCGCCTCGTGCACGTCGCGCCCGGCCAGATCGATGGCCGCGGCCCGCTGAAACGGCAGCTCGATGCCCGCCTTGTCGGCCGAGATCATCGCACGAACGACGCGGTCGACGCTGCCGCCCGCCAGATAGTGCGCTTCCAATTCATTGGTATACAGGCTCAAGCCCGCCTTGGTCGATGCGATGAGCGGCCGAATGACGGCCGGAGGGCTGACTTTTCTGAGTCGCATCCCAATCAGATCGCGAATCTGAATGGGCACCTCGGCAAAGCGCGCCTCGATCCACAAGCGAATCGGGACAAACGACGTCAACACCGCCACCCCGATGATCAGGATGATGATGATGAAGATTCCCAATGCACCCAGTTGTCCGGGGAGTTCATTCATCGCGGGTTCCTCGCTTCGTCACTCTCGCGGTTCTCGGGAACCGGAAAAAGTTCTCCCGATCGCGGCGGATCTACGACGGCGTGGGCGCTTCGTCCACTGCTTCAACCACGTGCCGATAACCCTCTGACCGGATGACGCGCACCCGCGCGCCCTTGGGGACGAACCCCGTGTCCGAAACTACGTCGAGCCGTTCGTCAAAGATCCGTGCCGTGCCGGACGGTCGGAGATCGGTGAGCGAAACGCCTTCCGCACCGATCAAGTCTTCGCGCGCCGGCTCCGCAATGTAGCCCGCAGCCTTGTCGGTCGTCGCTCGAAGGAATATCCCGCGCAGCCGATTGCTGGAGGGGAGACTCTTGAACAATGAGTAGAGGCCAATGGCCACGAGTGCGGCCGCCACCACGAGAATACCGCTTGCGCGAGCAACATCACTCCACGTGGGCAGGCTCCCCATCAGCGCCATGAAGGTGGCCGCACTAATGCAGAGGATACTGACGACACCGGCCACGCCAAACCCCGGGATCACAAACGCCTCGATGAACAGGGCAACCAACCCGATACCGAGCAGGATGAACTCTTCCATGCCCGCAAGCCCGACGATCAAGTGGCTGCCGAAGAACGCGCTCAAGGCGATGAGCCCCGTCAACCCGGCGATTCCAAACGACGGCGTGCGGATCTCGATCAGCAGTCCCAATGTTCCGAGCGACAACAGCAGCGGCGACACCAGCGGGTGCGACAAGAACCGGACAACCTGCTCCGCCCAGTTGGCCGTCGTGCGTACCACTTCCGCCTCGCGCAGTCCCAGCTCCTCGAGCATGGCGTTGAAACCCGCAACCTCCTTTGTCGCAACCGTCAGCTCCACCGCCTCCTGGCTCGTCAGCGTGAGCAGCTTGCCCGCCTCGATGACACCCTCGATCGCGATGTCTTCGTCCACCATGGCTTCGGCGATTCGGGGGTCGAGACCCCGCCGCTCGGCCAGGGCTCTAAACTCACTTCTCATTGCGCTCACGATCTTCTCGGGCGCCTTCTCCCCCGCACCTGAAACCGGAGTTGCAGCCCCAATGGACGATCCGGGAACCACATAGATCGAATCAGCGGCCAGTGCAATCATGGCGCCCGCACTGAACGCATGAGGATTGACCAACGCATAAACCGGGATTTCACTCTCGAGAATACCCTTGACCATCTGCTGCGCCGCGTCCACTCGGCCGCCGGGCGTGTCGATATCCAGCACGATCGCGCGAGCCCCCACCTCGTTGGCCTCGTGTATGCTGCGCTTCACAAACGGCGCAAGGCCGAGTTCGATGACGCCGCTAACGGGGACGCGATACACGGTCGCTTCTTGAGACCACGCCGCAACTGGCATGGCGGACAGCACCAACGAGAGCGCGAGCCTTTGGGTGAGCGTTGGTCCGCTGCACGGAGTGAGGTTCATATGTATCAAGGTAGACGGGCGGAGGGTGCTATGGTAGGTGAGAGGTTCTCGGTGTCAGGTTTTAGGTGTCAGGTGTTAGGTGTTAGGTGTTGGGTGGTGGGTCGTAGGTGACAGGTGGTCGGTGGTAGGTGCTGGCTGTCTGGGATGAGCAGGGTGAGACATCCGACAAGCTATTGCGGCGCGATCTGTGGGAGACCTATCTTGTGAGTCTGGCAGGGACAAAATAATGCGGCGTGTTGAACCGGGCTTGCATGGTCCCGCTCGTCCCCTCCCGACGAGATTTCTTGCCTGGCAGCAAGATGTGCAACACGCCGCATTTTTTTTGTGACCGCCCTTCTACATTGAAAGTTTCGTGCCACCGCTCGCCTAGATGCGCCAACCCATTACTTATCAATTGGTTGCGACCCTGCCCGCCAATATTTTGCCACCGGTTGGTACTGCAATTCGTTCCCGGAAACGGACAAATGCTAGAGTCCTTTGAGGACAGTCTACTGCCGATTTGGCGGTGACTCGGCGGGCATCGTCTCACGGACCGGCCAACGATGCATCGTGCTGAAGACCGCGGCGGTACCCGAAATGCTCGGTTCCAACCGAAACAGCCCTCGACCGGCCCTCGCCCAACTCCCCCGACCCTCCCCGCCCCCGCCCGCTCCCAGCCAGGCTAGTTTCTAGGATCGCCAGGTCTCCGCTTCCCCGCGGCGGGGTTGCATCCACCTTCAATCCGGAGTGCACCAATGGCCCAGCCTCACGCCGCGCAGGACAGGTTCAGCAAGACCTTCCTGATCCTGTTGGCACTCGTGATCTCGCTCATTTTCGTGCTCATGATACGAACTTTCCTAGTCGCGATTCTGTTGGCCGGCATCTTCAGCGCAATGGCAATGCCGTTGTTTCGCCTCCTGACAAAGCGGATGCGAGACCACCAGGCACTTTCCGCGTTGGCGACGATTCTCATCGTCTTCTTACTCATCGTGGTTCCGGTCACCGCGTTCCTGGGCGTGGTCGCATCGCAAGCCGTGAGCGTGAGCCAAGCCGTCGGCCCGTGGCTCGAGCAGAACGTGGGGCAGCCGGACGAACTGGACCGGCTGCTGAGTCGGATCCCATTCTATGAGCGACTCGGTCCTTACAAAAACCAGATCATCGCCAAGGTGGGAGACGTCGCCGGCCTCACCGGCCGGTTCCTCGTCAACAGTGTCGCCGCTGCGACAAGGGGAACCGTTACCTTCCTGCTGAATCTCTTCATCATGCTCTACGCCATGTTCTTCTTTCTGCGAGACGGGAAGGCAATCCTGAACCGCATTCTCTACTACATCCCGCTCACGCCAACGGAAGAAAACCAGATGGTGGATCGGTTCGTCTCGGTCACGCGGGCAACCATCAAGGGCACCCTGGTCATTGGGATCATCCAGGGCACGTTGGCGGGACTGGGCTTTCTGGTTGCCGGCATCGGCGGCTCCGCGTTCTGGGGCACCGTGATGGCCGTGCTGTCGATCATCCCCGGCGTTGGCAGCGCCCTGGTGTGGTTTCCGGCGGTGGTCTTTCTGGTGGCGACCGGCCATCTGATCACCGGTATCCTCCTGTTTCTGTGGTGCGCGCTCATCGTGGGGACGGTGGACAACTTGCTCCGACCACGACTGATCGGGCGGGACACCAAGATGTCCGACCTCCTGGTGCTGCTCGGCACATTGGGGGGGATCCTACTCTTTGGGGCGGTCGGCTTCGTCATCGGACCCATCGTTGCGGCGCTGTTTGTTACCGTGTGGGAGATCTACGGCGTCTCGTTCAAGGAGTACCTGCCGGATACGTCGCTTGTGAGGGTCGTGAGTACATCAGGTGATAGGTCTTAGGTGGTAGAGGTGGTAGGCGCGCACTGTGTACTGTAAACTGTGCACAGTGCACGGTACATGGTGCACGGTGCGCGGTACGCACTCTCTGAACGAGCTGCACCCTCAGGGTGTTTGCCGAAGGGTTTGGAGCTTGTCGCTCGGCCCCATCACCAGCAAGACGTCTCCAGGCTGGAACACGTAGTCGCCGTCCGGTGACGCCGTCAGCCGTTCGGAACCGTCGTCGACCGGCTGCTTGATCATCAGCACGGTCACGCCAAAAGACCGTCGAATGTCCAACTCCCTGATGGTACGTCCCACGAAGCTTCGCGGGGCCGCGACGTCAGCGACGACGGCGTTGTCGGCCGTTTGCATCGCTGCCGTGCCGAGGTCCCGGTCCACGGTCGCCACCATGGAGCGAGCCATGTCACGCTTGAACACCTCCGTGTTGTAGCGCTCGATCACGTCCCCCGGCCAGATGGCGCCGACCAGGCATCCATCCTCCAACACCGGCACTTCCCCGCGGTACGCGCCGAGGAATTTGACCACGTCTGCCAGTGAGTCGTCGGCGGAGACTCTCGGGAACGTCCCGGTGGCCATGATGTCTTCGACAATGACCAGCGAGCCCAGGGACGACGCCTGTTGCATGGCGGCTCTGATCTCCTCGGCGGTCACGATGCCGTGCAGACGGTGCTCGTCATCCGTAACGAAGACCGTATTCCCGGAATGGCTCATGAACTCGGCGATAAGGTGGTCGAGCGGATCATCGGGCGAGACCGCGACGAAGTCCGGCCGGATGATCTCCCGCACCTGCACCGGTTGCAGCACGTTGACGTCCCGACCGCGCTGAATGTCGATGCCCTTTCTGAGCAGCTTGAGCGTGTAGATCGACGGACGCTGGAGCTTCGTTGAGAGCAGCGTCGCGATGATGCAGCTGATCATGAGCGGCAGGATGATCTCGTAATCGCCGGTCAGCTCGAAGATGATGAGGATCGCCGTAATGGGGGCGTGGGTCGTGCCGGCTACGAGCGCTCCCATCCCCACCAACGCGTAGGCGCCGGCTCCGCCCGTGCTCATCGGCCACTGAGCATGTACGACGGTTCCGATCGCGCCGCCCACCATGGCGCCAATGAAGAGCGATGGAGCAAAGACGCCTCCCGAGCCCCCGGAGCCGATGGTGATGCCCACGCCGACGATCTTGACGACGGCCAGAAGGAGCATCACGCGCCACAGCATCGTGCCGTCCAGCGCGTGGTTGATGGCCTCGTAGCTCACGCCAAAGACTGCCGGCAGCCAGATGCCGATCACACCGATCATCACACCGCCCATTGCGGCTTTGAGCGGCGGGTGCATGCGAACCTTGTCAAACAGATCCTCGAGCCCGTAGAGCGAACGGATGAACAGCAGCGCGACCAAGCCGGCCACTATGCCGAGTGCAGCATACGCAAACAGTTCGAACCCGCCCTCGAGGCTGTACCCTGGCACTTCAAACGTGGGGAAATTGCCGAGGTACCGATGACTGACCACGGTGGCCGCCACGGATGAGATCACGATGGGAGCGAACTGGGCGACACCGAAGTCGCCCAGGATGACCTCGACGGCAAACAACGCACCGCCGACCGGCGCGTTGAACGTGGCCGCGATCCCGGCTGCCGCTCCGCATCCGACGAGCGTCTTGAGTCGCCGCTGATCGAGGTTGAGCCACTGCCCAACGGTGGAGGCCAACGCTGCCCCGATTTGCACGATGGGTCCTTCACGCCCCACCGACCCACCCGACGCAATGCAGATACCCGAGGCGAACAATCGACCCAAAACGATCCTGGGCCGCATGCGCCCACCCTCGAGTGCCACGGCCTCCATGACTTCCGGAACGCCGTGTCCTTTCACCTCGCGCGCAAAGAAGTGGATGATGTATCCGACGATCAGCCCGCCAGCGGCCGGGGTGAGGATCTTCCACCAGAACGGCAATCCCGACAGGTAGGCGAGCGAGTAATCACCCTGCTGCCACGCAACCTCCTCACCCAGGCGGATGAGGAGGCGGAACCCCACGGCCGCGAGCCCACCGAGAAGCCCGATGACGAGCGCCACCAGGACCATGTAGACCTGGTCGATTTCGCGGAGGGCGTCGTGGAGTCGACGGAGTTGGGTGAGCAAGGCGCTCATGGCGTTGGGAAGTGTAATCGCGGCAGGCTGAATGGCCAGTTGTTGCAGGACACTACCCACCGCGCCACCCCGCAGCCCTGTCGCCCCCATCCACTCCCCTCGACGCTAGACGCGGGACGCGGGACGCCCCCTCCCTCCGCCCATCGCCAGACGACTAAAGCCGACTGAAGACGAACGACTTTGTACTGGGTACTATGTACTGTGTACTGTCTACCGTGCACTGTGCACTGTGTACTCGTCACG
>JBFHWR010000117.1:0-10850 GCA_041599395.1 Gemmatimonadales bacterium
AAGACTGCGGCTGCACAGAGCAAAAACGCTGCGATGCGCAGAGTGTGCTCGTTCGCGTGTCTGGATCGAATCCCCACGGCCGCCTCCGGGAAAGCTCGGGTAGTTGGTTGTGACTTCGTGACACTCCGCCACAGACTGCGTGAACGGCGGAAGACACCGATACAAAAAAACACTCTGACCGGTGAACCGGCGGGGAATTGACTCTGAAGGCAGCTTTAAGCTCGCGCAACCGCGACGGGATGCCTGCGTCCTAAAGAGAGCACAGAACTGCGCACCTTCGCCATTTTCAAGGGCCGGGCGCGCAAGCGTGGCAAAGAGCCACGTTGTCGTCTCTTCAGCTTCCCTTCATCTTGGATTCACGACCCGACACCAGAATTCCCCATGTTTACGATACGTTTGTGATATCTCCAATATCTTCGCATTTAGGCGGCTCGAACACAACTGGAAGGCACGACGGGCGCCAGGGGGACAAAACGGACATCAAGTACACTGCGGAACCCCCACCTGGTTCGACGGGACCCGTGTCCTCTCGCTGGGTTGTGCTGCTCTGTGCGGCATGCGTGCTCGTTTCAGACCTCGCAGCGCAGGGGACACCAGCGGTGTCACAGAACGCCCTCTCCGGGTCGCGCTTGTTTGCATCGAAGGGATGCTTCGCGTGTCACTCGATCAACGAGTTTGGCGGGACGGAGGCCCCCGACCTCTCGCGAGGCATTGAAGCGCGCTCGTTCCATGACATGGCCGCGGCGATGTGGAACCATCTCCCAGGCATGGCCCGTCGCATGCGCGAGGCGGGGACCGGCACACCGCATCTCGACCCCTGGGAAGCGGCAGACCTCACGGCGTTCTTGTTTTGGCTCGGGTATTTCGACCCCGATGGTGACTCTGAGATTGGGGCGCAACTGTTCGTGACGAAGGGGTGTGTGGTGTGTCATCAGGTTCGTGGTGTGGGGGGGGTAGTCGGCCCCAATCTCGATTTCCTGAGCCAGTACGGCGCACCTATTCAGATCGCCGCTGCTATGTGGAACCACGGGCCTCAGATGGCAGCGGAGTTGAGCAGGCGCGGTGTGCGGAGGCCGACGTTTGCCGGGTCCGAACTCGTCGATCTGATCGCCTATCTCGAAACCGCCAACGAGGATCCTCCCGGCGGCCCCCTGTACGTCTTGCCGGGGCGGGCGGAAGAAGGTCGTCGGTGGTATCGGGAAAAGAGTTGTGTGGAATGTCACGGGGACCCCGGTGCGGGAGGAAGAATAGGCCCCGATCTCGCGGGCCGCGGAAGGGCGCTCCGATTGATCGAGTTCGCTGCCGCCATGTGGAACAAGGGACCCGCGATGATCCGGACGATGCAATCAACGGGGATCCCGGTTCCCGAGCTCAGCCCGGCCGAGATGGCCGATATCGTCGCGTATCTCTATTCGGTTCGGTACTTCAGCGGGTCCGGTAGCGTGAATCGGGGCCGACGGTATCTGAACGAAACGGGGTGTCTGGCGTGCCACGCGCTTGCCGGACGCGGCGGATCCTCCGCCCGAGATCTCACTGAGGCACGGGGACTGAATTCGCCTGCGGCAGTTCTCGCTGCCCTATGGAACCACCTGGCCATCGAGAGCCTATTTGAGCGGGGCGAGCAGACATGGCCAGTGACCAGCGCCGCGCAGATGGCCGACTTGTTCGCATACCTGGAATCGCTGGGTCGCGAGCGATGAGGCGCCTCGCCGTCGTCGCGGGAATAGCCTCCATCTTCGTGCCGATCTGCGGCGTCGCTCGCCAGGCCGCGCCACAGATCTCCCCCATCGACAACTGCGTGTCATGCCATGAAATCCTCGGAGACGAGCGGCTTGCCGGTCCGGTGGCGGCATACAGGGCAGACGTTCATGCCGCGAGCGGGTTCGCTTGCAGCGCGTGTCACGGTGGCGATGCCTCGCTGGCAGGGTTGGAGGGGATGGATCCTGCAAAAGGGTTCGTCGGCCGGCCGCGGGCACAGCAGATTCCCCAATTGTGCGGCCGCTGTCATTCCGATGCCCGATTCATGCGCCGTTACAATCCTGCGATCCGAGTGGACCAAGCCGCCGAATACGTCACGTCGGTGCACGGTCAGCGGCTGATTGAACTCCAGGACCCCAACGTTGCCACGTGCGTGAGCTGTCACCCTGCCCACGCAATCAAGCCGCCCACCGACCCGCAATCGAGCGTGCACCCACTACAGGTGGCAAGAACCTGCGGGGCATGCCATGCCGATGTGGACTACATGTCGCCCTATGACATTTCGACGGATCAGGTTGAAAAATTCGAAACGAGTGTGCACTGGCAGATGATGAGTGAAGACGGAGATCTGTCGGCGCCGACCTGCAATGACTGCCATGGTAACCATGGTGCCGCGCCGCCCGGAATCTCGTGGGTTGGCAATACCTGTGGCCAATGTCACTCGGTGACGGCGGATCTCTACGACGAGAGCCTCCATGCAAAGCTTTTCCCGTTGATGGGAATGCCCGGCTGCGCGGCGTGCCACGCCAATCATGCTATCCAGAAGACCGATGACTCCATGCTCGGCCTCGGTGAGGGCGCGGTGTGTACGCGGTGTCATCAAGTGGGTGTCGGAGGCGGGGTCGGAGCGGAGCGAATGCGCGCGCTGATCGACTCGCTGCGGGCTGCATTCGACACGGCCGCTTCGCTGCTTCTCGAAGCGGAGCATGCGGGAATGGAAGTCAGTCAGGCGCAGGTGGACCTCGACGGCGCTCGGAATTACTTGATCACGGCCCGAACGGCCGTGCATGCGTTCAGGGTTGACGCGGTCGAAACGGAAGTCGCGGAGGGGCTCGAGATTACGACAAACGCACGCGCGCGAGGAGTGGGCGCTCTGCGAGAACTGCAGTTCCGGCGGAAAGGGCTCGCCGTGTCCGTGTCGCTCATCGTCGCTCTGATTGTGGGACTCGTGCTCAAAATCCGTCAAATGGAAGCGAAGACTTCGAAGGAGGCGACATGACGGGAGAGCGGACTCCCAAATCATCTCGGCGCAGCTTCGTCGATTGGATCCTGGGTACGAGCGCCGGGGGACTCTTGCTGGCCGTCCTGTATCCGGCGGGCCGATACATTGTTCCGCCCCCAACGGGAGAGTCTGCGGCGTCGAGCGTGACCCTCCCTTTCAAGGCGGACGATCTCGCGCCGAATGCAGCGCGGATATTCAAGTTTGGGAGCCGGCCGGGGATCCTGATCCGGTTGCCGTCCGGCGAGCTTCGCGCCTTTTCTGCTGCGTGCACGCACCTGGGGTGCATCGTTCAGCACCGGCCGGACATCGGCCACATCTGGTGCGCATGCCACAACGGCCATTTCGATTTGAACGGTATCAACATCCAAGGCCCACCACCGTCCCCGCTCGAGGCGTACACGGTCAACGTCCGTGGCGATCAGATCGTGGTGAGCAAAGCGAGCTGACGCGTGGCTGGAATCCGCGGCTGGGGAGCGGCTCTCTGGACGTGGCTCGATGCGCGGCTGGGATTCGACGCGTTTGCCCAAATCGCCAAAAAAAAGGACGTGCCCATTCATCGGCACTCGGTGTGGTACTACCTGGGTGGTATGACGCTGTTTCTGTTCGCCGTGCAAGTGATAACCGGAATTCTGCTGCTGTTCTATTACCGCCCGAGTGCAGAAGAAGCCTTCGAGTCCATTCAGTTTCTCATGGCGGAAGTGAAATTCGGCTGGCTAGTACGATCAATCCACTCGTGGGCGGCAAACCTCATGATCTTCACGCTGTTCCTCCACCTGTTCAGCGTGTTGTTGCTCAAGGCGTACCGCCCACCGCGTGAACTCACGTGGTACTCCGGCATTGGATTGTTGGCGCTTGCCGTCACGTTTGGATTTACCGGATATCTTCTGCCGTGGAATGAGTTAGCCTATTTTGCCACCCGCGTCGGGACGGAGATCATGGGTGCGCTTCCAATCATTGGGGCGTTTTCTTTGCGGATCTTGAGGGGCGGCGACGACGTGACCGGGGCGACCTTGACGCGATTCTACGCGATTCACGTCGCAGTGCTCCCGGCGGTGACCATGCTGTTCCTGGGCCTCCACCTGTTTCTCGTCCAAAAGCACGGAATGAGTGTGCCCCCCAGCGTGGAACGAGGGGGCGAACGGAAGCGCGTCATGCCGTTCTTCCCGAACTTTCTGCTGCGCGATCTCGTGGGATGGCTTACCGCCCTCGCAGTCCTTGCCACGCTCGCGGCGTTTTTGCCGGCCCACTTGGGTGAAAAAGCAGATCCGTTTGCGCCCGCGCCGGTTGGTATCAAGCCCGAATGGTACTTCATGTTCATGTTTCAGACGCTGAAGTATTTACCGCCACATATTCTCGGGATAGAAGGCGAGCTCGTCGGTATCATTGGCTTTGCGTTTGCGGGGTTACTACTTCTGCTCGTGCCGCTGCTCGATAGGCGCACGGCACGTGGTGAAGCCAGCCCCCTTTTTACGTGGATCGGCGCGGGCATCATCGCGTTCGTTATTCTGCTGACCTATCTCGGGTACGCGGCGAATCCGACGACGTAGTGTCGTGCCGCTGGAGTTCCTTTACAAATTGATGCGGATTCATGCAACGAGCCTCCGGGGCGGTACACGAGATCCCGGAGAGAGCTGTGGGCCGCGCCGTCACGACTGAGGCAGGATCAGTTCGATTTTGAGTCCCCCGTGGGTGCTGTGCGACAGATCGAGTCGGCCGCCGTGCGCTTCGGCGATGGCTGCGGCTATTGTGAGCCCCAGCCCGGCGCCGGTGTCTCGTGTTCTTGCGGCGTCGCGACGGTAGAACCGCTCGACGAGCAAAGGAAGATCTTCCCCGGGAATCCCCGGCCCATCGTCCTCGACGGCTATACTCGCCCGGTCGCCGTTGTCGTTTACCGAGACGAAGATGTGTGTGCCCGGTGGCGTGTGCTTGATGGAATTGTCGAGGAGATGGTCCAAGACGACTCGGACCATCCCGGCGTCCGCCTTGGTGCGTCTGCCGGTGTCTGGTGCATGAAAGGCGATCGGTCGGGTCTCCGCTCTTGCCTGCACGCGGGCGACCGCTTCGCGGGCGACCGCTTCGAGATCGGTGTCCGATAGCTCCGGTCGGAGCTGCTCGGCGTCGAGCCTGGCAAGCATCAGCAACGCCTCGCCGATCGACTCCATGTGTCTTGCGTCCTCCAAACAGCTTTCGAGAATCCGGCGGTATTCATCTGGAGTCCGATCGCTTCGCAAAGCGACCTCGAGCTGGCCTGTCATCGCCGTGATCGGTGTGCGGAGATCATGTCCTACATCGGCGATCATGCGGCGCTGGGTTCGTAAAGCCCCTTCTAGCCGGTCGAGCATCTCATTCAGCACTCGGACCAGCCCCTGGAATTCGCGGACGTCGGCATGAGCCGTGATTCGCCGATCGAGAGTCCCACCACTGATCTGTTTCGCATGGTCGGTGATTTCCGTAACCGGCGCAACCGTTGAGTCGGCAAGCCAAGCGGCGCCAAAAAACGTGGCGACTGCCCCGAGGATGACAGTCCCTACCGTGAAAAAGAGAATGTTCCGATTGGCGTCGGCCAAGGGTTCGAGGGAGCCGGCCACTTGGATGACGGCCATACTCCCATCACTTCCGGCCGGGGTCGGCGCGTACAGCGCACGGATCTGATGATTGGCCCAGGCTTGGCTCGTGAGGACGGTTTGGCGCTCGTCCCGCGCCCGCCGGAAGCTCACCGTCTCGAGAGGAAGGCTGCCGGCAAACGGCGTGTTGGCCGTAATCACGCGTCCGCCGGAGTCCCTCACCGTCACGAACCGGTTCACGCGCTGGATGAATGCACTGAGATCGGCAGATTCGGGCTGGAAAGCGATGGGCAGGCCTCGGGCGAGAGCGGCCGACTGGAGATGCATCGCGGCCGTCAGACCTGCGTCGAGCTCGCGCTCGAGCCGCCAGCGAGTTCCGACGTACACCCATAACGCTATGAGTGCTAGCGCCACGATCATGGTGAGTGAGAAGCGCACCGCGAGGGCGCGGCGCAACGAGCGCATCGGCCTACATCACGTTTCTTCAGGTGTCTTCAGGCAGAACCCAACACCCCGCATCGTCTGAATCAGGTCGTTGCATCCCCGATCGCGGAGCTTGCGACGCAGATTGCCGACGTGCACGTCCACGACGTTGCTCTCCGGATCGAAATGCATGTCCCACACCTTCTCGAGCAGCTCGGTGCGCCGCACGACGACTTCGGGATGCAACAGGAAGTGCTCCAACAGCTGGAACTCACGCGGTGTGAGGTCCAGCTGGCGCCCCTTGGCTCGAGCGACATGTTTCAGGCGATCGAGCTCGATGGGCCCGTAGGAGAGGTGTTCGAGTCGCGCCGCGCCGCCGCGCCGCAATAAGGCACGCAGCCGCGCAAGTAGCTCGTCAAACCGGAAGGGCTTGGCGAGGTAGTCGTCCGCTCCCGCGTCGAGTCCCCGGACAACGTCCTCGGTCGAATCGCGAGCGGTCAGCATCAGGATGGGGGTGTCCCGCCCTTCCCGTCGCAACTCAGCCGTGAGCTGGAGGCCGTTCTTCTTCGGGAGCATGAGATCGAGGAGGATGGCGTCATAGTCATTGACATGCGCCAGCGTCGTAGCCTCCTCCCCATCCTTCGCCACATCAACCGCATAGCCCTCCTCTCGGAGGCCCATCTCGATGAAACCGGCGACCTTACGGTCGTCCTCCACGACGAGCATTCTCATGGTTCGTTGGTCAATCTATGGGGTTGAGCGCTAATCCGGCGTTGAACCGGATGTGAATCAATCTTCATTTTGGGCCACGTGCCGCGGTAATTCTAGGATAAATCGGGCGCCCCTGCCGGGTTGACTCTCGACCTGCAAGTTCCCCCCCAAGAGCAGCGCGAGGTTGCGCGAGAGCGTGAGCCCGAGCCCGGTGCCGCGCTCGGATTCGTTTGCACCGCGCTCAAATGCCTCGAAAATCGTCGCGTGCAGCTCAGGAGCGATGCCTTCACCTCGATCGACGACATCAATGCGGACATGATCGCTGTCCGGGTGTAACTCGACCGACACAGGTTTCCCTTCCGGACTGTGACGCACCGCGTTGGTGAGGAGGTTTACCAGGATCTGCATGACGCGCTTGGGGTCGGTGCGACAGGGCAACGGTCCGTCTTGCCCAACGATCTTGATCTTCGTTCCTTCGCTCATCGCGCGCGGTTCCAGCGACGCAACAGCCTCTTCGACAATTGCCCGCAGGTCGGTCTCGTGAACCATCAGTTTGAGCTTTGCGGCATCGAGACGATTCAAGTCGAGAAGATCATCCAACAGGTTCACGGTTCGCTGTGCCGATTCGAAAACCTCAACGGCGGGCCGCGGCGCGTCCTTCCCCATTTTGCGCATCCACAATTCAGACCAACCGAATACGGCCGTCACCGCATTTCTGAGCTCGTGATTGATCATTGAGAAGAATCGGTCTCTCGACGCCTGCATCGCTTTGAGTTTGCTGAGGAGTTCCTCTCTCTCTCCGTGCCGCCTGGCATTTTCAACGGCAACCGCTGCATGGGCGGCGAGCATCACCGCGATGGCCTCATCCTGTTCGGAGAACTCCGGGGCGCCCTCCTTCTCCGTGAGGTAGAGATTCCCGATGGGACCGTGTCGGCCGGTGATCGGGACTCCGAGAAAGCTTTCCATAGGAGGGTGATGGGGCGGGAAGCCCGCGGCAGCGGGATGCGATCCCAGGTGCGCCAGGCGGAGCGGTCGCGGATCCTTGATGAGGAGTCCGAGTATGCCCTTCCCAACCGGGAGCGTGCCGATCGCCTCGCGCTCCTCGGGCGTCAGTCCACTCGTGGTGAACGTCGTCAGTGACGTGCCCACCGTATCGAGCACGCCAAGCGCCGCGTACCGCGCGCCAATGACCGTCCGGGCCGAATCAACGATCTCCTGCAGCACAGGGCTCAGCTCATGCATGGAGGTCAGCCGAACGACCGCTTGGCAGAGATGTTGTACCCGGGGCCAGATCTCGTAAACTTCTTCAGCGCTCCTTGCCATGGCGGCAAGGTAAGAGGGTGGCGCTGGCGAGACCAGGCCGAGGGCCATCGCGCCTCGGCCTGGGACGGATGCCTAGAAGGGGCTGAAGCCCGGCGAGGGGAAACGCTCCATTTGGAGGTGTTGGATCAGGGGATAGGCGTACGCAATCACCACCAGTACGATCGCAACGGCGACCCATGCGCCGATTCGATCGAACACACCACGCCGGACAGGCAAGCCTTCGATTGGCTCCGCGAACTCGATGGGCTCGAGGTTCGACCGCTGGCCCGCCAAGACAGTGCCGAGCATGACGAGCAGGAAGAACGCTGCACTGGTGAACAGAAACAAGCCGCCGATCGCCGAAACCAGGGTGAGTCCTTCCCATTGTTGCGCGACGGCGCTCCCGGCGTAGTCAGTTTCGTACACGCGTCGCGGCATGCCCATGAGCCCGGTTACGTGATTGGCGATGGAAAACAGCAACATGCCGACGAACCACAAGTATGGCTGCACCCTCGCAAGCAACCCGAGTTCGAGTTCTCGGTTGACCAGTTTCGGCACGAGCCAGTACGCGGCTCCCATGAACGTGAGCGCCGTGGCCGTTCCAACGGTGAGGTGAAAGTGGCCTTGGATCCACGCGGTGTTGTGCACAACCGCGTTCATGCCAAACGCCGCATTGACCGCCCCACCAAACCCGCCGACGCTGAAGAGGATCATGCTGAGGAGCACGCTCGCCACGAGCGGGTCGCCCCATGGGAGTTTGCCGAGCCAGTCGAACAGGCCGGTGGCTCCGCGCATCCGTCCCGCGACTTCGAGCGACGCGACAACGGTGAATGCCGTGACGAAGCTGGGGAACAGAATGCCGAACGTCGTGATCGTGTGGAGCAGCTTCCAGCCGGCGGACACTCCCGGGTCCATGAACTGATGGTGAAATCCGACCGGCGTCGAAAGCACGATAAACAAGACGAAGACCATGCGGGCCAGCGGGTCGCTGAACAGTCGTCCCCCGGCCACCTTGGGAAGGACGGTATACCAAATGACGTAAGCGGGAATGAGCCAGAAATAAACCAGCGGGTGTCCGAAATACCAAAACAGCATCCGTGCCAGCACCGGGTCGACTCCGTCGCTGATCCCGAGTGACCACGGGATGAGCTGGAACAACATCTCGGCCGCGACGCCTACGGTCGCGAGCAGCCAGACGATGATGGTTGCCAGCATTCCGTGTACGGCGAGCGGCACCGGCGCGTCCGGATGCTCCCTGTGCCACGCGCGGTACGTCGCGATGCACACGACGCTCCAGAGCCACGACCCCACCACCACCAGCGTCAACCCGATGTAGAATGCCGGGTGCGCTTCGAGTGGCGGATAGAACGTATAGAGTACCGTCGCTTTCCCCCACAGAATGGCCCACGCGGCCGCCGCCGTCCCAACCAGAGAAAGCCAGAAGCCAGCCCAGGCGATGCGGGGATGGCTGAGCGGACGGTCGAGCGCCCGGCCGCTTATTGCGACACCCAAGCCCATGATAAAGAAGGTGGTAAACACCAAGGCCATGAGCACACCATGGGCGGTGACCGAGAGGTAGTACATCTTGGCGGACCGCCATGGGAGGTCGAGGTTTGCACGAGACAGTGCCTGCATGAGGGCCATGAACGACGCCAGCCCGAACGCTCCGATAGCCACGCCAATGTGCGCGGTCGCCAGGCGCCGATTGTGAATCATTGGGTCCCCTCCACGATCAGCGTCGCGTACATCCCGTGATGCCCCAGACCGCAGTACTCGTTGCACACGATCAGGTACTCTCCCGGGCTGTCGAACGTCGTCGTGAACTGGCTGACGTAACCTGGTACGACCATGGTATTGCCGTTGGTCCCGGCAATCTGGAAGCCGTGAATCACGTCGGGGCTCGTGATCCGAAACGTGACCGGCGCGCCGGCAGGCACGCGTATCTCGTTCGGAAGAAAGCTGTACATCAGTGCAACCACGGTCACCGTAACGCTGCCGTCCGGATTCGTGACGACACCGCGGGTGGCGAACCGCTGGTCACTGAACACCTGTGCCGGGTCAATGGTCTCTACGTGGCTGGGTGGCAACCGTCCCTGTATGACCGTCGCCAGCACGGTCACGCCAAGGAACACGCCAATCAGCCCCCCGGCGGCCCACATCCAGATTTTTTCGTACAAATGCACATGCATGGGGATTATCTCGTCACGGCCCCGCGTGGGAGATAGACGAACACGAACATCGCCAACCAGCCAAGCACGAAGATCACGCCGTACGCCACGATGAGCGCGAGGGTTCCGCGTGGATGCTTCCCGATGTCTGGACGCTGTTCATTCATGAGCGCCTCGTGTGTTGAGAGTGCCAGAGGGTTCAGATCTTGGCTGTCGCCACGGCGCGGACGACGTCGCTTTGCGAGATGACGCCAACCAGTTGTCCGTCATATTCGACAAACAGCCGATGAATCTCGAGATACAACATCTGCTGGGCCGCTTGTTTGACTTCGGCGTCGGGATCGATGGTCTTGGGACGGGGCGTCATGATCTCGCGCACCGACGTCTTCTCAAATAGCCTGTCCCGCTCCCCGGCCGTCTCGCACTCCGCCGCGGCCTCGAGGATATCGCTCGTGGACAGCACGCCCGTCATGTATCCCTTGCTATTTATCACGGGCACGCCCAGGACATGTTCGTCGGCCAACACCATTACGGCCTCGGCAATGGTCGAATGCTCGGAAACTGTCTTGACGTCAGTCTCCATAATCTCGGCGACCTTCATGTGCGTTTCCCTTTCCGTCAGGGCAATTAATGTTGCATCACCGCGGTGGCCGCTCAGGAGGCACGGAACGTCGTGTCGCCCTCTGGTTCCTGCACCCTGAC
>JBFHWR010000118.1:0-10840 GCA_041599395.1 Gemmatimonadales bacterium
CGCGCGGACTGGTCCCCGAGTTGTGTGGACCAGCGATACGCTCTCCTCACCCGCACCCGACGCGCCCAGAACACCAGCACCGCGACCGCTGCAGCCATGACGGGCGCGGCGTAGAGCATCACCATTGAATCGAACGCGATCATGGGACTCGCACGATCGTCGTTGCCGAGAGGATCATCTCGAGCACGAGCGCGGCCAAGCCCAAGCAAAGCAACGGGCGATACCATTCATCGAATTCCGTGAACCTCGCAACCGTCACAGGCGTCCGCTCCAGCTCATCGATTTGACGGAAGATGCTGTTGAGTGTCTGTGCGTCCGTTGCCCGGAAGTAGCGGCCTCCCGTGGTCTCGGCGACGTCCTCGAGGAGCTGCTCGTCAATCTGGACCGGGAGCGTCTGATACCGGATCTGCCCGAGCGGGCCCTGTCCGATCGGCATGCGGGCTTCGCCGTCAGTACCGACGCCTATGGTGTACACTCGAATCCCGAGTTGCGCCGCCGCATCCGCGGCTGTTCGCGGATCCAGTGTCCCGCGGTTGTTTTCCCCATCGGTGAGGAGCACCACGACCTTGCTGACGCCCGGTGCCCGCCGCAGGCGGTTTGCGGCGGTGGCAATCGCCGTCCCGATCGCGGTTCCGTCTTCCAGTTCGCCGACCCTCAACTCCTGCACCGACTGCTTGAGCACGGCGTAATCGACGGTGATGGGAACGCGCGTCAACGCTTCCGCGGCAAACGAGACGAGGCCGATACGATCGAACCGACGACCGTCAATGAAAGCCGCCGATTGCTCTTTCGCGACGTCCAGTCTGTTCATTGGCGCAAAATCTTCCGCCAACATGCTGGTGGACGCATCGACTGCGAGGACGATCGCGATTCCTTCGCTTGTTATCTCGTTCGCCCCGGGCCCCCAATGCGGCCCTGCGGCCGCCACGATCCAACTGACCAGCGCGACGCTCCGTAACCCGAGCGGAACATGCACGATCCACCGTCGTCCTTGCTCGCTCAACGGACTCACGTCGCTATACCGCGCACCGGGAGCTCGCCGGATCCGCCGGAGCCACCACCAGAGGGGCAGCGCGAGCAGCAGCAACAGCATGAGCGGCCGGGCGACCATTATTCCACCGATGCTGGCGGCGGCACGAGCACCTGCGCCAGCCGGTCCGCGTCTTCCGTGAGTTTTACGAGGTCACTGGCAACCACGGGTGCGAATCGCGCCCGATCTAGCGCTCCCAGGGTGTGTACAAGCTCGCCAACCGGCCACTCCGGCCGGGCGGTTTCAATGATCCGCCGGCACTCCGCGGTGCTGAGCTGGCGGCCAGCAGCCGGCTCGGCCCGCTCGATGGCCACCCGCAGTGCCCCGGCAATCGCGGTCGCGACGGCTCTGGGCTCACCGGCACCGAGCCAACGTTGGTACGGTGCATGGACCACAACGCCGCCCTCCGCCGGCCACGGCGGTCGTGGTCGGGCGCGGCGTCGCGCGATTCCCCACCACGAGGCCGCGAGGAGGGCCGCGCCGAGCAGCCACACAAGCGGCTCAGCTCGCTTGACGGTGCGCGGGAGCGGCTCCACAACTGGTTGCGCTGCAAGGAGCGAGTCTGAGGTCGGGAGCACGGATGCAATCGAGACCCACGCGGTATCAGACGGAACGCGGACGAGCCGACCGTCGGAATAGACCAGCTCGACGTCGGGCATGAGTACGGCGTGCCGGCGGGCGTCGAAAAACGCCATGATGTACCGCACGCGCACCACGCCTTCCGCATATTCCACCTGTGGCTCGGCAAGAGGTTCCATGTCGTCGGTCGCGACAGGTGGCTGTGCGCGCGCATGGACGGCGCCGTCGGTGACGATACGCCGCGTCATGTAGACCGTGTCGCCTACAGTGACCGGAGTCGGCGACACCGACCACGCCGACACTTGCATGCCGGCCACAAAGAAGGCGAGCGCGTTCATCGGCGTAAGCGTCGAGCCCGTTCCGCAAATGCCTGGTGAAGGGTTTCTGCGTACGGGCGGTCCGTCCGAAGGGCCACATGATCGACGTTGGCGTGCTTCAACCGTTTCGCGCGGGTGAGTCTCACCCGCTCGGCCGCCATGCGCTGCCGGAGGCGAGCCTGCTCGCTCGACGTGTCGACGAGGACCCGCTGCCCCGATTCCGCATCTTCCAGCTCAATCCAACCGGCCGCCGGCAGTTCCAATTCCCGTGGATCGTCGATGGTGATCGCCACAACTTCGTGCTTGAGGGCGACTCGCTGTAGCTGTTCTTCCCATCCCGTCGCGCGGAAGTCTGACAAGACGACGACAATGGAGCGGTGCCGCAACAGTCGCGAGACATAGGTGAGGGCCGCGGCGATGTTGGTTCCACGCTCCTGCGGTGAGAAGGCAAGCAGGTCACGTATGACGCGGAGGGCGTGACGCCTTCCCTTGGCTGGTTGCACAACATGATCGATGCCGCTGGAAAACATCACTGCACCAACCCGATCGTTTTGGCGGGCGGCGGCAAGGGCGAGCACGGCAGCGACTTCGACAGCCCGTTCGGACTTGGCGATCGGTCGCCCAAACTCGACTGACCCGGATCGGTCGACCACCAATACCAGCGTTAGCTCTCGCTCCTCTTCGAACGTTTTGACGTACGGGAACTGCATTCGGGCTGAGACGTTCCAATCAATTGCACGGAAGTCGTCGCCGTGCTGGTATGCTCGGACCTCGGCGAACTCCAACCCATGGCCGCGGAACACCGATCGGTACTCGCCGGAGAAGAGCGTGGTCACGAGACGGCGGGCCCGGAGCTCGATCTTCTTGACCTGCCGCAGCACGTCGGGGCCGACGACGCGCATGGCTGGATTCACGGGACGTGCACAGCCTCCAGCATCCTGGCGATGATTTGGTCGGACGTCACGTCTTCTGCCTCGGCCTCAAAGGTTAGAAGGACCCGATGCCGCAAGACGTCCGGGGCCATCGCCTTGACGTCTTCAGGGACAACGTAGGCACGGCCGCGCATGAATGCGTGTGCACGCGCCGCTTGAGCGAGGTAGATCGTCGCGCGAGGGCTGGCCCCATACGCGATCAACGGCCCGACTTCATGGAGACCCACGGCGCGGGGTTCGCGCGTGGCGCGGACTACGTCGACCACGTAGTCCACGATCTTCGGATCCATGTAGAGTTCGGCGATTGTGGAACGGATCTGCAGAATGGAAGCGGGGTCGGCAACCGCGCGAAGCGGAATGGGCCTCCCCCCAGACATCCTCCACAGGATTTCTTTTTCCTCGTCCCGGTTCGGATAGCCGACGTGGACCTTGAGCATGAACCGGTCCAGCTGAGCCTCGGGGAGCGGGTAGGTCCCTTCCTGCTCGATCGGATTCTGCGTGGCCAACACGAGAAACGGCTCTTCCAGCCGATGAGTCTCACCACCAATCGTCACTTGGGTTTCCTGCATGGCCTCGAGCAGCGCGGCCTGGACTTTGGCGGGCGCCCGATTGATCTCGTCCGCCAACACAATATTCGCGAACAGGGGCCCTCGCTTCGGCCGGAACTCTCCAGTCTTCTGATCAAAGACCATCGTGCCGATGATGTCCGCCGGCAAGAGATCCGGGGTGAATTGAATGCGTTGAAACGTCGTGTGAATCGCCTCCGCCATCGAGCTCACAGCCAAGGTTTTCGCGAGGCCGGGAACGCCCTCGAGCAAAATGTGTCCACCCGTCAAGAGCCCGACGAGCAAACGCTCGACCATGGCCTCTTGGCCGACGACACGTTTCCCCACCTCTTCGCTGATCGCGGCCGTCACCGTTGCATCCGGAACCTGCACCGGACGGGTCGTCATGCTGTCACCTCAACCAGCTCCGTTGCATACCCATTGAGTCCGTCAACTTGAGTCCGTCAACGCTTGATGCGTTCCCCATCATCTTCGTTGCCGAATATCCACGCCGCCATTCGGGACGGCGAAATCGCATCGGTTGGCCGGATGGCTTCCCAGTCGTGATCGCTTCCGGAGCTTGCTCCCGCGGCTTCCGCCGCACCGACCATGCGCCGTGCCCGACCAATCCACAACGCACAGTGCGGGGATCGAAGGTCGACCCAACCACGCGTCACCGCTCGATCGAGGTCGCCTTCGAGTGGGGGGACGAGCACGTGCTCACTCCTATAAACCTCCTGACTCGGCAACAGAATCGGAAGCCCCACGGAGACGATCGTCGATCGCAGCTCGGCATCCTCGCTCACCAGCGTGGTTGCGTCCCGCGACAGTTCCGCCGGACTGCTGTCGGCCAACCTGCCAACGGTCGCTCTGACGCGGGACCAGATAAACGCTTCGTACAGCAATTTGCTCAAACGAGGTGGTCCGAGCATCTCGAACGCAACCGAACGCACCCCGTGCTGTCGCTCGAGTTCCTCCATCTGCGCAATCGCGGCGCCCCGCAGGATGGCGGCTCGATACGTCGGTCCTGCAGTGCCGGAGTCCAGCGCAGCAATCACGTTCTTGCCGGTTGGCCGACCTTCGAGCTCCATGACGACGTAGTCGGCTACCTCCTCAGGCGTCACGAACTCCATTTGACCAAGCGCCGACACCGTCTCAAACTCTTCCCGGGCAAAGAGTCCGTTTTCGCCCGCGTGGATGTACACGGACTCGACGGCGCTCCCGCTGTCAATCCAACCGCCCGGATTCGGCCCGAACGCGGTGGTGAGCGGCAATGGATTGGGACAGTCGTACCGCCTCATTTCCCGTCGCCCGCGACAAATCGGTCCGTACGCAATCTTACCCCACGCGATTGCCGCAGTCGGCTTGATTTCGATCGTCACCGGTGCGCCAGGTGTCCGTGCAACGAGAAAGAGCAGGAGCGAGTGCGCACCGGCGACTGCAGACTTGCTCAGTAGCGTTTTAGACGGCCGCTCCTCTGAATGGGTGTACGGGATGTTCAGACCCATCCCGCCCGTGCCGCTCGTACCGATCTTCACGTACGCGCTGGTGGCGGCCAGACGCATCGCTTCGACCGCAATCTGAACGTGCTTGATGAGCTGGGGCATCGTGAGGGTCAGAACATGCTCTTGAACTTTTCGTTGTGAAAGTGTCCCATCACGCGCTGACAGAAGCAGGTCACGAACACTCCGGAACTGGTCCTGGTAGGCAAAGGCCGTGGCCGTGTTGATACAGTCAACCACGACATCAGGACGATGACGGTCGAGGAGCTGAAACAGAAAGCTGCGCCTGACCATGGCCTCTGTCAGGTCACCGAAGAGATCGCTGATCACCAGCTCTCGCAAGCGATTGTCCGACAACATTTCGCGGCGCCCAACTTGCGCCGCCTCTGCCGGACTGAAGACGTTACCCCACGCTGTTTCGATGTCGGTGTTGCCCGCAACGGCCGCGAGGGCCTGCTCGGCTCGCCTTACCTCGTCCTCGTAGAGGGCTACGAGAATCAGTTTTCGCGGCGCGTGACGGAGCACCCGGCGGGCAACGGCGAGCCCGACGAGTCCGCTGCCGCCTAACACGAGAATGGTTCGACCCGTTAGCTGCATCTCGTCTCGCTGTTATGCATCACGCGGCATGCAGCGCGCGTACCGCGGCGAGTTCACGCTTCGTGAGATAGCGCCACTCTCCCTCTGGAAGCCGGCCGAGTCGCACGGGGCCATGACTGACCCGAGTGAGTCGGAGGACGGTCAGTCCGAGCTTGCCGCACATTCGACGTACGATACGGTGTCGCCCCTCGGTCAACACCAGGGTGATGAGCACCGCGCCCCCGCGCGTCGAGCTTGTTGCAAAGCGAACGAGCTTGACGCTCCGCCCGTCAATCATGACGCGCGTACCCAGTGCCTTGCGGACGGCGAGCTCGGGTCGTCCGCGTACCAGGACGCGGTACGTCCGCTCCACCGCGTAGCGCGGATGCAGGAGTCGGTTGGCCGTTCCCCCGTCGGTCGTCAGGAGCAGAAGCCCGCTCGACATGATGTCGAGCCGTCCTACGTACACCAGGCCGGCGATGGACGGAACCAGCTCAAAAACCGTTGGACGGTTTGCGGGGTCTCCGGTGGTGACCACGTAGCCGACCGGCTTGTGGAGGGCAATCCACACGGCCTGCGACGGTGAACGGACCCTTCGGCCGGACACGGTGATTTCGTCGTGCACCATGTCGACGGTCTGTCCGAGAGTCGCTCGCTGCCCGTTCACGCGGACGCGACCGGCACGAATCAGATCTTCCGCGTTTCGCCGCGACGCCACGCCCGCCCGCGCCAGGGCGCGCTGTAGCCGCATGCGCGTCACTCGTCAGCAGCCTCACCCAATCCGGCTACTGGGCGGAGCGCCACCGAAAGCTCGTCGAGCCGGGGCAGTTCATCCAAGCTGCGCAGACCCAACAGCTCCAGAAGGAATTCGGTGGTTCCGTACAGGAGGGGACGGCCCATTCCTTCGCCGTGGCCGACTGCCTGCACGAGATCACGTTCCTGCAGGGATCGCAGCACCCCTTCAACTGAGACGCCCCGTATCTCTTCGATTTCGGAACGGCTTACCGGCTGACGGTACGCAATGATCGCGAGCGTCTCCAGCGCGGCAGGTGAGAGCCGACGAGGACGCACGACCAAGCGGGCTTCGGCAATCGCATCAGCGAATTCGCGACGCGTGAGGACCTGGTATCCGTCCGCGACCCGCACAACCTCGATCCCGTGTCCATGCTGCTCGTACAAACGCTGGAGTTCGTCGAGCGCCTCTCGAACGTCGTGCCCAGACGCCTCCGGGTCGAGCGACACGAGTTCGTCGAGCGATACGGGACGGGCGGCGGAGAACAGCGCCGCTTCAAGCAGTTGCGTGAGCTGATTCACGACGGATATCCATTGCCTCGAAGGGACGCGGCTGGACGAGACGCACCCGGCCGAGCCGTGCCAATTCCAGCAGGGCCAGCAATACGGACACCACGTCGGCGACCGTGGGGTGGGGCCCAAGTAACTCCACGAGGTCGATTGCCGCTCGCTCTTCCAACATGGTGGTAATGCGGCGGGTCGCGCCTTCCACATCCAATGGCCTCGCCACGACCCGGTGCAGCACGGGCTGCGGGATGGCCTCGAGCACCCGTTCCACGGCACTCTGCAACTCGACGAGATCGATGATGACGGGCGGTGGACCCGGATCCGGCGCCTCGGGAACCCAGCCACGCGCATACCGACCCGCTCGAAGATCCGCTTGGCTTCCGAGCCAATCCGACACCTCCCGGATCTGCTGGTATTCGAGGAGCCGGCGGACCAGCTCTGCCCGGGGATCCTCCCAGTCTTCGTCGTCGAACGGCCGGGGGAGCAGCATCTGGACTTTGATACGCATCAGCCACGCTGCCATGTCGAGATAATTGGCCGCGTCGTTCAGCCCGAGCACGTCAATAGCAGCAAGGAACTGATCGGCCACCTTGGCCACCGGAATATCCGTGATTTCGATCTCTTGCGCTCGAATCAGCGTGAGGAGGAGGTCGAGGGGACCGGAGAAGGACTCCAGCTCGACGACGAACGGGTGTTCCGTTTCGACGATCGACGTCATCTCAGAACGGTAGACTCCGCAGCGCGTATGGGGCCGCAATGTCCCATGCAAAGAGCGTCGCCGCTCGCGCGGGCAAGAGCAGCACGTAGAAGAATTGCGGTGCAAACACGATGAGTCCCAGCAGGATCAGAAAACCAAAGCGGGACAAGGCGCGATACTGCGCGCCAATCGCCGGAGGTAACACGTGATAGAGCACGTGCGAGCCATCGAGCGGCGGAATCGGAATGAGATTGAAGAACGCGAGCAGGAGATTTAGCCATATTCCCCAGAACAGCATCCGCTGGAGTAAACCAAGGGCATCGGCAGCGCCCGGAACCGCTTGGCCGACGATTCCGACCGCCACGGCCAACACCAAACATGCCACGAACAGCCCGAGGTTGGCCACAATCCCAGCTAATGACACAATGATGTCACCCTTCTTGTAGTTCCGGTAGTTCCGGGGGTTCACCGGCACGGGCTTGGCGCCGCCGAAGATGAATCCGCCACTCGACGCCCACCACAACATCGCGGGCATCAGGATGGTCATCCACGGATCGATGTGCTTGATCGGATTGAAGGTGAGTCGACCCAATTGATATGCCGTTGGATCGCCTTGTCGGAGCGCCGCAAAACCGTGTGCGTACTCGTGCACCACCATGGAGAACAGTAACACCGGCAGCGCCAGTAAGAATTCCTGCAACACGTGAGAAGGTAGCTCCGAGTGGTGCGGCGAAAGGTAACGGCGCCCCAAACCAGAGTCAAAGGGCTATTGCCTTGACGTATCTGCACTTGCGCGATAGGATTCGGCGTCGCAAACCGGCTGGACGCGGTTCGGGTTTCACAAGGAGATCGGGTGCCAAATTCGAGATCAGCAAAGAAGCGGAGACGACAGGGGGACCGGCGCCGTGCGAAGAATCGCGCAACGCGCTCGGAGCTTCGAAATGCGGTGAAGCGAGTCCGGTCGGCGGAGTCTGCGACGGACGCCGCAGCAGCGTTTCACACAGCCGAGCGGCTACTCGACCGCGCGGCCCGCAAGGGGCTGACCCACAAGAACACGGCCGCCCGCACGAAGCGGCGTCTCCGGAAAGCCGTCGCGACGAAATCCTGACGAGCTACACGGCTTCGAGTTCGGCACCGCAGCGCTCGCAGTACCACTCGGTCGGCAGGTTCGGCGTTCCACATTCCTCACACAACAGCGTCTTCGCCGACGATATCGAGGGCGCCGACCCATCGCCCTGCACAGGGCGCACGCCCCGACCGGCACCGATCCCGAGGGAGACTTGTTCACCCATCGCAGCAGCTTCAGCCTCCTCCTCACTCAGCCTTCCCGTCTGTGGTGCGCTCCCGTCGCCGGGGTGCTGAAACTCGCCGCGCGCCTCGGACACCACGGGAACCTGTGAATCTTCGGTCTCCAGTTTGAGCAGATGCGAGTCGTCCAGCGGATCGGTTTGTGGCATGGGTTGCCGAGGATCTGCAACCGGGGGTAGCGCCGATGCCGCAACGACGTCACCCGTGGGCTCAACGGGCGCTTCGCGTTCCTTTGGAGGTTGGTGAGGCTCACGAAGCAAGACCAAGACGTTGTCCAGGCCCATCATCTCGGTGTCGATTCCTTGCAGGGATTCGCGTATCTGAACCAGCGACTCGAGGATCTCCGATTTGAGCGCGGTCCAGGTTTGTTCGTCGTACTCCCCGACGGAATGCCGCAATTCCGCCTCCGCCAGTCGCTCCGATGCCGCAGATTCCTCTCCCGCCAAGCGGGCTCGTTCCACGGCAAACTCGGCGTGCGCCGACTCGAGTTCGTCTCGATGGCCGTGCAGTTCCGTCATGACGTCGGCGAGGCGGGACCGATAGTCGTGTTCCACCTTGGCGCGGACGTGCTCGGGTGTCGCGTCCGCCGTGGCCTCGAGGCGCTCGAGCCACGCTTCGATGCGCTCCTTTTCCTGCAGGAGGGTCTGAACGGCGTCCGTCGATTTCGCTTGCCCTTCGGGCATTTACTCCTCCATTTGGGGGGCGGGGCAGCCCGGATACGCTCCGGGCAGGTTTTTGTCCCGCCGCAGCGCCTCTAGCCGCTCCACTTGCGCACGCTCGAGCGGCTGGACACGCCCTAGCAACCTCGCCGTGAAGATGATCTTTGCAGCGTGCTCGAGGCTCTCCATGCGAATGCGGGCGTCGTCCAGCGTCGGCCCTACCGTGACCGCACCGTGGTTCGCCAGTATGAGCGCGTCGTACTTCTCGATGTAGCCGTCGAGAGTTGCGCCAAGCTCCGGTGTCCCCGGTGTTCCGTACGGTACCAGAGGTACGTGTCCCACTTGAAAGATAAGTTCAGGCAACACGCACTCGTCAAACGCAATATTGGCGACTCCGAAGCCCGTTGCCACTGGCGGATGCGCGTGCACGATCGCATCGACGTCGGGTCTACGCCGCAGAATACGAAGGTGCATGTCCAGTTCGCTCGTGGGGCGGCGATGACCCCTCACCTTGCGCCCGGACAGATCGACCTCGACCATGTCGTCGGCTTCGAGTTCCGCTTTGATGAGTCCACTCGGCGTGACCAAGACGCGATCAGGACCGATTCGGACCGTCACGTTCCCGTCGGCGCCCGCGATCAACCCGCCGGTCGCCATTGTCCGACAACACTCGGCAATCCGCCGCGCGGTTTGGTGGCGCATCAGACTGTCTCCCGCGCTGCCTCGAAAACGAGTCGCCCACCGACGAGCGTTCGCTCCACCACTCCCTGCACTTCCCGACCCCCAAAGGGCGTGTTTTTGCTCTTTGACAGGAACCGCTCCGGCTGGACGACCCAACGAGCGGCCGGATCAAAGATGCAGACGTCAGCAGGAGCGCCAACCGCCAACGTCCCACCCCCCAAGTGAAAGACGCGTGCCGGGTCCGTACTCATTCGCTGAATGAGCTGTGGAAGCGTGAGAACACCGGTTGTCACCAGTTCGGATATCCCCAGCGCGAGCGCCGTCTCGAGACCGACTACGCCGAAGGGCGCGTCGTCGAAGTCGCGATCCTTTGCTTCGTAATGGTGCGGTGCATGATCGGTGGCGATGGCATCGATCGTTCCATCGGCGAGTCCCTCGCGAATCGCCTCCACATCCGCCGCCTCGCGCAACGGCGGGTTCATCTTCGTGTTAGTGTCATACCCGGCGCATGACTCGTCCGTGAGAGCAAAGTGATGCGGCGTCGCTTCCGCCGTCACACGCACTCCGCGGGCCTTGCCCTGCCGAATCAGGTCTACCGACAGGCGGGTCGAAACATGACACACGTGCACGTGGCCGCCCGTCAACCCGGCCAACAAGACATCCCGAGCCACCATGATCTCCTCCGCTGCCGCGGGGATACCTTTGAGCCCGAGTC
>JBFHWR010000119.1:0-10834 GCA_041599395.1 Gemmatimonadales bacterium
CCCGCGCCCGCGGATATCCAACTTGTGCATCTCGCGCCAGCTCGACTGTGACGCGGACATCCTCGGCAGTCGTTTGGACCCCGTCATGCCAGTAGACGTCTCGGCGAAGCGTAAACGTGATGGCGCGGCGATCATTACTCCACTCCCAGGTCGCCAAGCGCGGCACGGGCCGGAGTGCCGAGTCATAGGCTGCGAGGGTCAAGAACAGCACGTGTTTTTGGACGGCTTTCGCCAGGGGATGCACGGTCAACAGCGGATTGATTGACTGGAGGTCGGCGCCCGACGCGTAGAGCACCGTCCGCCCGCGTCGGTCCGCGACGTCTGCCGCACACGCGACCAGCCCAATGAGCAGCATCATCGAGCCAGTGGCCGACACACTTGACGGGCGCGGTGGAGTATCGCGAGTGTGTCGCATGCTGCGCAGACTTCTTGGGCGCGCCGCCGTGGGCTTCGGCGTCGTGTTCGTCGTCGTGACACTCACCTTTGTGCTCATCAACCTCGCGCCGGGTGACCCAGCCCGGTTTTGGGTTTCGCCCGGCGCCGGGGAGGCCGAACGGGAAGCCGCGCGCCGGCTGCTCGGATTGGATCGCCCACTTGTTGTCCGCTACGCATCATGGCTCATCGACTTTGCGCGCGGCGAATGGGGAATGAGTCTCGTGCAGCAACAACCGGTTACCCGCATCATTGCCGATGCCGTACCGCATACGCTGCTGCTCTCCGGTGCGTCCCTGGTCGTAACGTACCTGGGCGGCATCCTCGTTGGGGTGTTTCAAGCAATCCGGCGGCAGTCCGCGTTGGATACTGGAATCACCGTCACGACGCTGATCATCTATGGCATGCCAGCCTATTGGCTCGCCATGATGTTGGTTCTCGTGTTCTCGTACGCCGCGGCGCGTTTGGGCTGGCCGCTACGCCTCCCTGCCATGGGTGTTTCCTCACTCGACGCCGATGTGCTGACCACCTGGGGTCGCCTCGCCGATCGGGTACGACATCTCGTTCTCCCTCTCGCGACCCTGGGACTGATCGGCGCAGCAGGCGCCGCGCGGTTTGTCCGTGGAGCCGTGTTGGATGCGCGGGCATCGCCGTACGTTCGGACCGCGGATGCAAAGGGACTTAGTCGCTTCACTGTCGAAACACGGCATGTCTTGCGAAACTCGCTGATTCCCGTCGTGACGCTGCTGGGGCTGTCGCTTCCGGCCCTCTTTTCCGGAACGGTGTTTGTCGAGGTCATTTTTGCGTGGCCCGGTATGGGCCGGGTCATGGTCGACGCCGTAGGCGCGCGCGATTATCCGATCGTGATGGCCACCACGGCCATCTTCGCGGCCCTGGTGGTGATCGGCAATATACTCGCGGACCTGCTGTACGCGGTTGTCGATCCGCGGGTCCGGGGACGAACGGGCTGAATGTTGCGAGCCCTTGCGCGCGACGGGCGCGCGGTGACCGGCGCCCTGATACTCGGCGCGTGCTGTCTCGTGGCCGCGTTCGCTCCGCTCTTGGCAACCGCCGATCCGGTGGCCCAGGGCAATGTCCTCGTCACGCGTTTTCTCTCCCCGCTGACCGTCGGCCCAGAGGGCACCATGCACTGGCTCGGCACCGACCGGTTTGGTCGGGATCTGTGGGCGCGCGTCATCTATGGAGCCCGCATCTCCATGGCCGTCGGGCTCCTTTCCGTGACCGTATCGCTTGTCATTGGGGTATTGGTTGGCGTTGGAGCGGCGGTGCTGGGCGGCACAGCCGAGCGTGTGCTCATGGCATTCACGGATGCGGTGCTCGCAATGCCACGTTTGGTCTTGCTCTTGGTTCTCGTTTCCCTGTGGGAGCCGAGTTTGACCCTCGTCGTCGTGGTGCTGGGCCTGACGGGGTGGATGTCGATTGCCCGGCTCACGCGCGGAGAAGTCAAAGGGATCTTAGGCCGTCCGTTTGTGGATGCGGCGCGAGCGGTCGGTATCGGCCGCGGACGCCTCATCGTGCGGCATCTCCTGCCCAATGCCCTCACGCCCGTCGTCGTGGCGGCGGCACTGGGCATTGGGAACGCCATCATGCTGGAAGCAGGTCTGTCGTTTCTCGGCCTCGGCGTGCCCCCACCAGCACCGTCATGGGGGAACATGATCGCGGGCGGACGCGAAGCCCTCGTTAACGCCCCATGGATCGCCGTATTCCCCGGGCTCGCTGTCGTACTGACCGTGATTGGCGCCAATCTGCTGGGTGACGGCGCTCGCGATGTGTTGGATCCCAGAACAAAACGCCAATAATCAATATCCGATATCCCATATCCAATGGATTGATCATCAGTGATCGATGATCTGGCTGCATCAACGCATCAGCTGATTCCTGCGCGTTCTCCTATCAACTCGGGCGATGGTTGGATATTCGATACTGAACACCTGGATATTGGCTATCGGATACCGGATATTCAGAGTTCGACTCTATGACCACCCAATCATCGGTCCCGCGGCGAGCACGCATCCCCGACCCGCTGATTGCGTCGGATGTTGATGCCGCCGAGGTGTTTTCCCAGGCTGAAGCGGTTTTCGGGGACCTGTTCGAAATCCGACGCCTGATTGCAGCGTCGAAAGAGCGCGCCCTATTCGTCGCGCGGGACAAAGTGCTGCGACGGGTGGTCGCGATCCGCGTGCACTGTCAACCGGGCACGAGGAGCAGGCGGTGGTTCGAGCGCGAGACGGAGTTGTATGCATCGCTCGATCATGCGGGGCTCCGCCCGATTTACTCGGCGGGGTATCGGGGCGACCTGATGTATCGGGTCGTGAAGTGGATTGAGGGCGAAAGCCTCGAAGAGGCGGTTGGGAGGGGGCCGCGGCCGATTCCCAACGTGTTGCGGCTTGCCCGAGAGCTCGGCAGCTTGCTGGAGTACATTCACTCCAAGCAAATCACGGCCCGTTACATCGTGCCAGGCAGTCTCATGCGCGAGATCACCGGTCGGATCTACGTGATCGATCTGCGGTATGCGAGCACATGCCTGGACCTGGCGGTCGACGATTGGGACGCCAGCGCCATACCGTTTCTCGCGCCTGAAGTGCGCGACGGTGCGGCAGGCGATCCGTTGAGCGATATCTATACCGCAGGCGCCCTGCTGTATTTTGCAGTGACGGGTACCGAGCCCGCCGAAGATCCGGACGCCGTCCTCACACCACAAGCGATTCGCGCGGCCTGTCCGCAGGTGCTCGAGCGCATCATCATGCGCGCGCTCAAGCGGCGGCCTTCCGAGCGGTTCCTCACGGCAGCCGAGATGACCGACGAGCTGCTGGCGAGTTTGGGCGATTTCGAAACCTACATCCCGGTGGCGCCGCCAATGGGTGGCCCGGGTGAGGATGCGCGCCTCTGGGAGCAACGCCTCCGTCGCGCTCTGGGCGACGACTACGAACTGATCGGCGAGCTGGGAGCGGGGGGCTTCGGACGGGTGTATCGCGTCCGCGATCTCGATCTCGAACGCGAGGTGGCGCTCAAGGTGCTGCACCCCTATCTCACGGCCGAGCCGGAGGTCGTGGAGCGGTTTCACCGCGAAGCCCAGCTGGCCGCCCGCCTCGTACACCCGCATATCGTCAATACGTACGACATCAGTGGGCGGGCGGGCCTGCTCTGGTACACGATGGAGTACGTACCCGGCCGAAGTATCGGCCGGATCGTGCGCAACGCGGGCCCGATGTCGGTCGAGCAGGTCACGAGGTTCATGAGTGAAGCCTTGGAGGCCCTCGACTATGCACACGGGCGGGGGCTCATCCACCGAGATATCAAGCCGGAAAACATTCTGATACACGAATCGACCGGGGATGCGGTGATCGCGGACTTCGGCCTCGCGCTGGCACTCCAGTTGGCTGACGGATTCAGCGGGGCGGTATCACAGTCCGGGACGCCGGAGTTCGCTGCACCCGAACAACTTCTCGGCGAGACCGTCGATCATCGAGTGGACCTCTACTCGCTCACGCTGTGCGCCTACTATGCGTTGATTGGCGCGCCGCCGTTCGACGGGCCGACGCTAACGTCGATTATTGCACAACAGCAACAGGGAGAGCTTCCTGATATTCGGGAGTTGCGAAAAGACGTGCCTCCGGAACTCCAACGCGTTTTGGTCAAGGGAGCGGCTCCCGCGCCCAAGGACCGGTTCCTGTCGGCTCGGGAATACTCACGCGCCCTCAAAGACAGCGTGCGGCGTGGTGTCACGACGCTGTTTCGTTGGATGCGCTGAAATCACACCACAACTTGGCGCGCCCGTGCGCGCCATTAGGATTCTGAGGGAGGTGACCTCGTGACTCGCCAGCGCATCGTCAGCTCAATTCTCGCCACGGCGTGCGTTTCGCTCGGTTCGCCGCCGATTTCGGTGGCTGCGCAAGAACCGCTCGCCTACCGCGTTTCGGTGGCTGGGTCCATCCAGCTCGACGTCAGCAACTTGGTGGGACTGGCGCTGCGCGCTGCGGAGCGGGCCGGCGGGATCGTGATTCTGGATCTCGGATCACCGGGAGGACGGGTGGATATCGCCCAACTGATCGCCAGCGATCTGGACGAATCGCCGGTACCGGTGTACGCGCTCGTCAGCACTCGGGCCTGGAGTGCCGCGGCGCTGCTTGCCTTGGCAGCAGACTCCATTTTCATGGTGGCCGAGTCCTCCATCGGAGCGGGCACATCGTTCGGGTCAGAGCGCAGCGGGATGTCCGAGCCCGCCGCCCGAGCCATGCGCGCCGCGTTTGAAGCCCGCATGGAGCACCGGGGGCTCGACCCGCGCTTGGGCGCCGCGATGGTAGATAAGAATGTGGCGACCGGTGGCCTCGTGGATGCGGCGGAATGGCTGACCCTCGAGGCGGCTGCCGCCGTGCGCCTTGGCGTCGCCGCCGCGCAGGTGGACGACCTGGCACACCTCCTCGCTCGGCTTGGCCTGGACAGCAGCGAGGTGATGACGGTCGGTGCGAATTGGGCGGGGACGACGGTACAGGTAAAGAACTACAACGTAATGGATGCGCGAATCTACGTGTTCCGGGGACGGGCGCGTTATCGCCTGGGAACCGTCACGAGCATGGGATCAGCGGAGTTCGACGTGCCGGAGGCGTTTCTCCCGGACGGCGCGCGTATTCGCGTCGTTGCCGAATTGATCGGGTCTTCGGAACGCACCGAAACCGAAGAAACACGCGTGCAGCCGGGGTTGCTGGTCCAGTGGGTGCTCGAGGAACGGCTCAGCCAGTCCAATTACTTCTTTTCCACCCGGCCGTGATTGTTGGGTGATAGGTGATGGGTGATGGGTGTTAAAATTGCTCGGTGATAGGGAATTCGTGAGCGGCTCCTGAAGCGCGACTCGCGTCACTCGAACGTCCACCTACCACCTACAACCTACCACCTCCCCGCTTCGTCCTGATGATCACGACACCGTTGGATCCCTTGGATCCGTACATGGCGGAGGCAGCGGCCCCCTTCAAGATCTCGATGCTCTCGATGTCGTTGGGATTCAGATCGGCAATGCGCCCCGGTACGGACCCCTGCCCTCCCGTCACCGCGGATGCGCCGTCGGCGACAGACGCGTTGCTCACAATCGCACCGTCTACCACGTAGAGCGGGGACACCGCACCCAACAGCGTGCTCACGCCGCGGAGCATGAGCTGGAGATCGCCACCAGGCACACCTGAGTTGGACTGAATGTCCACGCCGGCGACCTTCCCCTGGAGCGCCTGTTTCACGTTCGCCGCCGGAACCTGGTCGATGTCACGACCGCGCACCGTCGCCGTTGAGGTCGCGCGATCAGCGCGGTTACCGCTTTCACCCACAGTCATCCCATCGAGTTCAACGAAGTCGGGGATCAGGCTGACGAAGACGGTCTCTTGCGTGACCGGGACCGAGACCGAGCGACTCCGGTAGCCCTCGCTCTGGACGATGAGTGTAACCTCTCCGGAGGGCGCGTGCAGCACGAAGACACCGTCGGGCCGCAGGCGGTCTCGTACAGTTGCGCCTTTGATCGAAACGCTGCCGACGGAAACGTGCCGTCCGGAATGCGCATCGAGCACCCGCCCGCTCACCATTCGAGTCTGGGCATGTGCGGGAGACACTGCAGCTCCAAGCATCCCGATCGCAGCCAGCAGGCACCAGTTACGCATATCTCCGACCTCGTCGTACTTCGATGTCGAATATCCAATACCGAGTATCCAATATCCAATTTGGATTATTCAATGCTCGGTATCAATGCTCGAGATCGTCAGTCCACGCTCTTAGTCTTCTAAAACGGGATCGCTGCCTTGCCGCTCCGAGCATCCAACTACCATCCTTCAAAATTGAATATTCGAAATTGGATATTGGATACTCACTTACAGACCACTAGCCGGCGCCAAACGCAAGCTCCCCCGCAGCGCGCGAGCACTGCGGGGGAGGTGGAAGTTTGATTGGGCTCGTGTTCCTTCTATCCTACGCCACGGTGTCAGTTGCATCCCGAGGGTGCGGGTACCCTCGCGTCACACTCCGACACCGGGAACGGGAAGACCGAGTGTATCCGTAAGTTGGGCACCTGATCGTCGGCGGCCAAGGCGTCGAGTCGGCCGTAGCGGCGCATGTCGATCCACCGGTGGCCGCCCTCGAACAGCAGCGAGTACCGCCGCTCATACAGCAACGCGTCGATGCGCTGCCCCGCGGTCATGGCTGCCAAGTCGATCGGCGCAAGGCCGGCCGCGGCGCGAATCAAGTTGAGATCGTCGTTGGCCGCTGTCAGGTTTCCGGCGCCGCCGATCCCGATGTTCGCCTCTGCCCGGATGAGGATCAACTCCTCGTTTCGAATGATCGGGACCTTGGCCGAGGCGCTGTTGTACAGGTTGAACGCCAGGTCCGAGGACAGCCCCAACGTCGCCTGGTCCGTCACGGTAGGAACGCTCACCAGCTTATCAACGAAGCGCTGATCAGGCGTCACCCCGTCGGTTTGGACCTGGGCAGCCGAGCGGATAGCCACGTTCGCCAAGATGATGAGGTTGGACGGATCGAAGATCTGGTTCACCGCATCGCCCGATCCCGTCCCGTAGCTGTGGTAGACACCCATCGAGAACGGGGCCGCGACATCGAGAAACGAACCCTGGAGCGCCGTCAGTGCCCCGGCGAAGTCCCCCCGGTAGATTGCGACCCGCGCCTTGAGCGCGCGATTGAACTCGCGGAACGCGGCCGGCGTGTCGAACCCCGCGAACCCGCTCGGGAACGACAAGTCGCCGGCGAAACTCCCGCCTGCATTCCCCAGGTCTGCGTTCGCGGCATCGAGCAACGATTCGATGGCCGCGTACACAGTAGCCCTGTCGACAATGGGCTCCGGGTCGCCGGTGGGATCCGCCGCCACGCTCACGACCGCGCCGAAATCATCATGCGCAACGATGACGTGTAGCAGGAGCGCCGCCTGAAAGGTCTTGGCAATGCCCCGAACGCCGTTCTTTTCGGCATCGGGCATGACGCCGGACTCGAGGGCGTCCACAGCGTTCAGTACGATGTCCGCCTCGCGGAATCCCCGGTACGGAATCCTCCAGAAGTTGCCTCCAAACGCTTCGTTCCCGCCGTCCAGCGGGTCGCGCAACAGTTCGGTGACGAAGCGGGGATCCGCCGCATCGAAGTTGAATGACTCGCGTCCGATGATGCCCAGGTTGGAGACCCAACCCGCGCGGGAAGCAATCCCGCCGCGAATGGCCACGAAAAGCCCCTGCGCGGCCGTCACCACCGCGGCACGACTCGGATCGCCCGTCACATCTTCAATGCTCGGATTGTTGAAGTCCGGTACCACGAGGTTGTTGCAACCAATGCCTGCCAGCATCAACCCCATCAGCACCGGCAGTGCTTTATACGCTTTCATGGTTCGATTCCTCTCTCGTGTCGCCACGGTCAGAAGCTCAGGTCGATGGAGAACCAGAAGCTCCGACTCGGTGGAAACGGAGCCACGTCGATGTTGCGGCCAACCGCCTGGTTGCCGAAGTTGCTGACCTCGGGATCCATCCCCCGGTAACCGCTGAACGTGAACAGGTTGCGTCCGCTCACGCTCAACCGTGCGTTTTGAATCGCACCCCAGATGCTCGACGCGATCTGCTGCGGCACCTGATAGGCGATGGTCGCTTCACGCACCTTGAAGAACGACGCGTCCTGGATGTAGAGCTTCGTGCCGACGGCGCCCGCCCCGAAGTTGGCAATGCGGAACGAGCCCCCTTGGTCTACCTCGAAGTCCTCGGTATTCCCGCCGGCGTCATACAGCAGTTCGGTGAGGTTCACGACGTCGCCACCCTTCTGCCAATCCCCGTGGACGAAGAACGAGAACGCGCCCACCTCGACGTCGTTGCTGAAGCCCATCCGGAAGTCCGGATTCGCATCGCCCAGCTTGCCAACCGGGCCGCCGTTTCCGGTATTCCCAACGAGCTGGGTCACCGATTGGCCTTCTTCGATTCGGAAGGTGCCGAGCCCGGTGCCGAACCCAGCGTTGCTCGGGACAAACGCCGGTACGTCGAGCTGCGTGACCTTACTGCGCGTCATGGCAAACGTTGTCCGCAGCAACCAGTTGACGTTGCCGGTCTGGATCGGCAGGATCCCGAGGGCCGCTTCGATCCCACGCACGCGCAGCTTGCCACCGTTGAAGAACTGCTGGGAGAAGCCGGACGAGGGGGCAAGGTTTCGCGTGAGCAGGAGGTCACTGATCGTCTTCTGGTAGCCGGTCAGCTCCAGGGTCGCCCGGCCATTCAACAGCGTGGCGTCCACACCTCCTTCGACTTCCCGCTGGCGCTCCGGCTGCAGATTTGGATCTGCCACGCTCCCCTGGACCAGCAGGCCTGGAATGCCTTCGATGTTGCTGGTGGCAGTCAGGGGGGTGAACTTCTGGCCGAATAGGGGCTGATTGCCAACTTCGCCGTACGCAGCCCGGAGCTTGACCTCGTCGATGAATCCACCGCCCCCTGGGAAGCGCATCGAAACCGCCGCCTTGGGATACCAGAAAATCTTATCGTCTGCGCTGTTGCGGCTCGTCTGGTCACCGCGAATTCCGACGGTGAGCAGCAGCCGCTCGTTTAAGGTCAGGACCTCTTCCTGGATATAGAACCCGAAATCCTCGGATCGACTCCGAAACTCGTTGAGCGTCACTTTCACACCGGCGGCGATACTCTCTTGGCCGGCGATCTGACCCTGGTTCTGGACGCTGGCGCTCGAGAGATCGCGCGTCTCATACGTCAGGCCCGCGGACGACGTGAAGATCGTCCCTCCACCTGGCGGCGTGAACGTGTGAATCACGTTCGCGTTGAGGTTGATGAACTCGTTGTCGGTGTTCGTCAACAGCGACGTGCCGGCAAAGCCATCGTCGTCCTCGAATTGCAGATCGGGCGGGAAAAACAGGTCGTTCTTCTGCCCAAAGAAATCGACGCCGGCTTGGGCCAGCAGCTGCAGGTTGTGGTTTGCCGTCCGAACAGCATCGAGTTCCAGTCGGAGTGATCCGATGAAACGCCACACGTCCTCGTCGTTCTTCATCTGCGCGATCGTCGCCAGCGGATTACTGCGCTCGAACGGGTTGTCGGGAAACGTACCGTCAGGACGCCGGCGGAGATCGACGATGTTCGGTGTGAACGGAAGGACCATGTACGGGCTCACGCCCGCGTTGTCATTGTTGGTCAGTCCGCGCTGTGCCAATGTATGCAGGGCGTTGGTGCTGATGTTCGCCCGAAAGCGATCGGAAAACCGTTGATCGATGTTTAACCGGATCGACTGCTTTTGAAAGCCGGTATTCTCCATGATCCCTTCGTCGTTCTTCCACAACCCCGAGACGAAGTACGTCGTAGTCTCGCTGCCGCCACTGGCGCTGAGTTGCGTCTCATACGACAGGGCGTTGCGGCCCGCGAGGGCTTCTTCGTGATCGAAGGTTTGGCCGGGAACAAACCCCACGGAAGCCGCGGTCCCCGGGCCCCCCCACGCGTCTACCTCGGCGGCGTCCTCGAACGTGCGGAACCCCAGCTTTTCCGCCAGATCGAAAAACCCAACCCGCTGGGTCAGGTTCACCCGAGGCCGACCTTCGCGGCCACGCCGCGTTTGAATGATGACCACCCCGTTGGACGCTTTGGAGCCGTAGATCGCCGACGCCGATGCGCCCTTCAGGATCTCAATGCTTTCGATGTCGTTGGGGTTCAGGTCCACCACCCGGTTCACCTGTCCGTCCTGGGTGGACGACGCGTTTGAACCTGAAGAAGCCCGTGTCACCGCATTCGTGTTCGACGGAATGGCCACGTTGCTGATGATGACCCCGTCGATCACGTAGAGCGGCGAGTTCTCTCCGGAAATCGTCGAGACTCCTCGGAGCTGAACCTGCGCACCCCCACCGGGCGCCCCGGAGTTGGTGTACACATCGGCCCCGGCCACCTTGCCCTGCAACGCATGCTCAATACTCTGGGCAGTTACTTGGGTGACTTCCTCGCCGGTCACCGTTGCGACAGCGTTGGCCAAGTTGCGGCGTTCCATCCCGGTGCCGCGCCCCGTGACAACGACCTCCTCGAGATTGAACACGTCGGGCTCGAGGCTGACGTTCACGTTGCTCTCGTTCGGGCCGACCGTCAGCTCCGCGCGCTTGTAGCCAATGCGCAGCATGACCAACTCCACGGCTCCCACGGGTACGCCAATCGTGAACGAGCCATCCGCACGTGTCACCGCCGAGATCGTGGTCCCTCGGACGGCCACCCGCCCCCCGTCGACCCCCGCCCCCGTGACCGCATCGGTGACCTGGCCGGTGACAACCCGTGTCTGCGCCGACAGGCTGGCCACACCTGCCATCGCGACCAAGCTCAGTGCAATTAGAACCCTTTTGGGTTTCATGCTAACTCCTCCTCTGGTCGAGAAAATTCGAAAACAACAC
>JBFHWR010000120.1:0-10773 GCA_041599395.1 Gemmatimonadales bacterium
ACCGGCACGCGTGGTGACGGAACGGCGATTGATCCGATCACCCATACGCTGAACACAAACGACAAACTGGAAGACCTGCTCGACGTCTTGAACGACCCAAGCAACTTCGGTCCGGGGGTTGCGACCATCGATGCAACAGGCCGGCTCGTACTCACCGATCCGACCGCAGGTGACAGCCAGCTCTCAGTCTCGATCGTGGCCAACAACGAGGGCGGTGGAGTCCTCGATTTCGGCCAGTTCACAGTCTCGGAACTCGGCCGTGAACGGGAGATCGTCAAGGGCGCCGACGCCGAACTGCGCATCGACGGAGTCACGATGACTCGGACTCGCAATGAGGTTACCGACGCCGTACCGGGACTGCGGCTGACCCTCTTGACTGCCGAGCCGGGGAGCTTTGCCAACGTCGTGATCCAACGCAATCCCGGCGCCGCCGAGGCCGTCGCACAAGACTTTGTGGAGGCCTACAACGAGATCGTCACATTTGTGAAGGAACAGCTCGTAATCGATCCCGAAAGCCAAATCCGACCCGCCCTCTACGGCGATTCGGCGTTGCGACTCACCCGCGCATCGTTGGTGACCACACTGCTGGATTCGATTGCCGGGGCTGCGTCTGACCTGGCGACCGCAAGTTCGGTGGGGATTTCGCTCAAGGCCGACGGTTTGTTGACGCTCGATTCCACGAAGTTCATATCCGCGGTGGACAACCGCTATGCCGACGTGCAGCGACTCTTCATGGAGCGTGCGACGACAAGCGACAGCCAGATCATCTTCGTGAGCTCGGGCGGAACGACGGCAGCGGGTACCTATACCATACACGTCACGACGGCGGCTGATCGCGCGACCGTCCAGGGCTCAGGGTTCTCCGGAACGTATTCCGACGACGGAACGCCGGACATCATGACCGTGACGGAATCCATCTCGGGGGGCATGGCTGACGTCCAGCTTCTCGACGGCATGACGACGCAGCAGATCGTCGACGCCCTGAATACGGCGTTTCAGAAGTCCGTCACGCATGATGCGCACCTGTCGGAGCAACTGTATAGCGACGCAGGACAATCTAACCCGATTACCGAGGCGACCACGTTCGACACGCTGTTTTCGTCTGGCGGGACCCCGTCAAACGTGAGCGCGGGGGACACGATCACGTTTAGCGGAACCCGAAGCGACGGCTCGACATTCGAATCCACGTTCGCGGTCGATTCGAGCGATCCGGCGAATACGACAGTCGGGGACCTCGTCACCCATCTCCAGGGCGTCCTGGGAACTGACGTCACGGTCAGCGTCGTTGATGGTCGGATTACTGTTGCCGGGAACGATGCTGGTCCCTCCGGCCTCACGTTCACGGCAACCGAGAACAACGAGGGGGGTGGTAGCCTCGATTTCGGAACCTTGGACACCGTGAACCAAGGACGCTTAGCGATCACGTTGACCGCGGCGGCGGTTGGGGATGAGATCGAGATCGCTCATCCCGCGTTTGGCTCGACCGCGGGGTTCACCATAGCCTATACGCCCGGCGGAGCGGACAACACGGGTCAACTCGGGCTCGCCGCGGCCACATACAATGGCGTGGACGTTGCGGGAACGATCGACGGTCACGCTGCGACCGGGTCGGGACAGCTGCTGGTTGCAGATGACGGAAGCGTCGTCGAAGGGCTTCACATCTCTTACACAGGATCGTCAATCGGTGACGTCGGCGACATCACCTTGGCACTAGGCCTGGGTCCGCTGCTTGAACGACAACTCGAGGAGCTGCTCGCCGTGGGAACCGGCTTGCTCGACGGTCGGGAAGCCGGACTAAGTGAAAACATCGACCGCCTCGAGGGTCGGATCGACGTCATCGCGGCGCGAGTGGAGACCCGTCGCGCCCTCCTGATTCGCCAGTTCACCGCAATGGAAACCCTGTTGGGACGGCTCGGCGCACAGTCCGCGGCTCTCACGTCCCAGATCTCCTCCCTCTCCAGCCTGCTGGGAGGTCGCCGATGAACGACGGAACCCGGCAGTATCAGGCGATGGAGATTCAAGCAATGTCCCCGGCCCGGCGAGTGGTGTTTCTCTACGATTTCCTCCTCTCGCGACTCCGCATGGCACGACAGGTGCTGGAAACCGAGGACATCAGCCAGCGCACGATGCACTTTCTCAAAGCGCAGGACGCGGTCATCGAGCTGCTGGGCGCACTCGACGAAGAAGCGAGCCCGGAGTTGGTGGGTCGCCTCGCGGCGCTCTACGCGTACTTCCAGGGGGAGATCGTTCAGATCGGTGTGCGGCCCAACCGCGATCGGCTCGATCAACTCATCTCCCTCGTGGCGACGCTGCATCAGGCTTGGGTTCATGCAGCGGAAGCGGCCGACTCCTATGCCGGGCCATAAGCCGGTCGAGCCGCTCGACATCGACGTGGATTCCTACTCCGCCACGAAGGCGCAGTTGACGGCTCAGCGTGCCGCTTACGCTCGGTATCGGACGATCATCGATGGCTTGCGTATCGCCTTGGAGCGGCCGAGCCGCACGATCGTGCCGCACCTGGCCACGGAATTGGCCGGCACATTTGCCGAAATCGAAGCGTGTTGGACCGTCATCCTCTGCGAACGGCGGTTGCTGGACCTCGAAAACGGACCGCGAGTGCGAGAGCTACGGGAATTGGCCTTGCTCGTATTGCAGGAAGCTGCACTGGCCGAGGTCAACGTCAAACAGCTGAGCCGGCGGCTCGTAACCAGGGGTGCCGCGCTCCGTGACGAGCTGGAGAACGCGCTACGGCAGGGTGAGGACGGCACGGCCAGAACAGACGGAAGTGAACCACCCCAACTGGTCGATGCCCGAGCATGAACGCGATTTCGCTCAAGTTGCTGCCAGGTGTGCCGATAATAGCAGGAGAGGTAGTAAGTTGGAGGTAGTATTGGACGTGCATCACGCAGCTTCGAGCAGCGCGCTGTCCGTTGCGCCACAGAGCGCCGTTGACCGGCCGACGCATCAACGCAGGTCACCGCCGCTCTCCCCCGACGCCATGGCACTGGATCGAGCAGAGATCTCGACGGCGGCGCGGGTGATGGCGCGAGCCGTGATGGACAAGAGCCCGACGCTGCAGCTCCCGCCGGACCAACTGCGGGCCATGTCGACCGGACACGAGCGGTAGGCGGGGACGAAGCCTGCTGGAGGACGAAATGACCATCGACCCAATTCAATCAAGCGGACCATCACCTACAGAGAAGGCACCGAGTCGTCCGCACACTCCGCACGGGTCGGGCGCTGTACGTTCCTCTGACCATGAGGAGCATGAGTTCGCCGACGCAGGGCGCGCCGGTGGCGACCGGATAGAACTCTCGGACGCTGCAAAACGGCTCACGGAGGAGGCCTCGACGGCCGAGCGGCCCAGCGGCACGGTTCCCCCGGACAAACTCGCGTTGGTCAGCAAGCGACTCCTCGAAGGGTTTTACGATACCGAGGCCGTCCGACAAGCCATTGCTGAAGCGCTGCTCGAGGATCTCGAGTGATGATCAGATGTTAGGTGGCAGGTGTTAGACGGCAGGTTCTAGAACCCACCACCGAACACCCAACACCAACTGCCTCCACGTCATCGACCGAATTGTACCCCCTGCGCCAGTTGCAGATCAGTACCCCAATTGACCGTGTTGGTCTGCCGGCGCATGTACACCTTCCACGAGTCCGAACCCGACTCGCGACCGCCGCCGGTCTCTTTCTCCCCACCGAAGGCTCCTCCGATCTCGGCCCCGCTCGTTCCGATGTTCACGTTCGCGATGCCGCAATCACTCCCACGGTGGGAAAGAAAATACTCGGCTTCCCTGACGTGTTCCGTGAAGATGGCCGATGACAGTCCTTGCGGCACGCCATTGTGCAGCGCAATGGCTTCGTCCATCTCAGCGACTGCGTGTTGAGGGCTCGCCGCAGCTGTTCCGTACCCAATGACATAGAGGATCGGAGCGAACGTTTCCTCTTGGACGATGTCAAACTCGTTACGGGCTGCGGCGATGCATGGTGTGACGTAGTGTCCGCCGGGATGGTCGGAACCGTCGAGCCGGTCACCACCGTATAAGATGTCGCCTCCCTCTTGTACTACGCGTTTCAACGCACTCTGCATGTCCTCTACGGCGTCGAGCGTCACGAGTGGACCCATCAGCGTCTGGCTCTTTCGAGGGTCGCCGATGGAAATATCCACGTAGGCACGAATGAGACGTTCGGTGAATTCTTGCCGCACCGATTCGTGCACAATGATACGCCGAGTGCTGGTGCAACGCTGCCCGGCAGTCCCCACTGCGCCGAAGAGCACAGCGCGGAGCGCGAGTTCGAGATTGGCGTGCGGGGTCACAATTATGGCGTTGTTGCCGCCGAGTTCCAGGATCGTCCGGCCCAAACGCCTACCCACTACTTCCGCGACCCGATACCCCATCGTGCAACTGCCTGTGGCGGATACCAACGGGACGCGGCGGTCGTGCAGCAGGCGGTCGCCGACGGTTGAACCTTTCCCAACCGTGAGCGCGAAGATGGCGGGATCGACATCGTTTTCGCGACATACTTGGGCCGCGATCTTGGTGCACGCAATTGCTGAGAGCGGCGTACCACTCGCCGGTTTCCACAACACGCTGTCGCCGCACACTGATGCAATCGCGGCGTTCCAACTCCACACCGCGACAGGAAAGTTGAACGCGCTGATGACCCCAACCACACCAAGCGGGTGCCATTGTTCGTACATGCGATGCTCGGGGCGCTCGGAGTGCATCGTGAGTCCGTAGAGCTGGCGTGACAGGCCGCATGCAAAGTCACAGATATCGATCATCTCCTGAACTTCACCTTCCCCTTCGGAGATGATCTTTCCCATTTCGAGCGTCACGAGCGCCCCGAGCTCTTGTTTCACGCTTCTGAGCCGATTACCGATCTGACGCACGATGTCGCCGCGCTTGGGTGCCGGCGCTCGTCGCCACGTGAGAAAGGCCTGTTGTGCCCGCTCGACGATTTCATCGTACTCAGCCTCCGTCACTTGCCGAACCGTGGCGATCCGGCTGCCATCAATCGGTGTCATGACGTCGAGGTCGGGCCCCGATCCGACCCACTCACCGCCAAACCCACCGGCGTTGATGTCGCGAATGTCGAGTGTGTCGAGAAACTGCGCTGCCTGTGTTGCCGTCGTGGTCATGTCACCCTTCCAAGGCAAAAGCCGACTCACGGAAACCCGTTCCACCCGTAACCCGGGCCCAAACGTTGAGAATTTTACCTGCTTCCGCCCAATTCCGCATCTCAGCCGCGCCCGCGGACCCGAAGCACGGGGTGCGCCCGAAGGCCCGCCTCCCGCCGCAAAAGGCCGAGACGGCAGATCTGGTCAATCAGGCCCGAGCCGACCATTTTCTTGCATCGGCTCGGCACGCTTCCGAGGCGAGTGACGAGAAGCTTTTTCGATCACCAGGAACGCTACCTTGACGCAAACGTCGCGTAAAACAGTCGCGTCCGCCCCCGAAACCCTGGTCCGGGACATCGCGACGTATTTCGTGGTCAACCTGAGTACCGCCCTATTGTGGATATTCTTTAAAGTGCTGAACCGCACCACCGTCCTCGGGCGACAGCACGTGGGATACAAACGCAACACGCTGTTGCTCTCGAATCATCAATCCATGATCGATAGCTTTCTCGTCGGGATCTTCGCCTTCTATCCACAGTCCTGGCTCAAGACCTACCTCATACCGTGGAACCCGGCAGCCGAAGAGAACTTCTTCAAGAACCGGTTTCTGACGTGGCTGGCGCACTCGTATCGTTGCATCCCGGTGAAGGAGGGGCGGCGCGACCCCTTCGCTCTGCGGCGCATGGTCGAGGTTCTGCCCGGCGGCGTCATGACGCTCTTTCCCGAGGGCGGCCGCTCCCGGGACGGTCGAGTCGGTGAGGGACGGCTGGGAGCCGGATTGATCATCACCCGGGCCCGGCCCAAGGTGATTCCGGTTGCCATCGACGGCATGCAAGACGTGTTACCCATCGGCAAGCGGATTCCGAGGATCTTCAAACGGATTTATATCTCGTATGGCGAGCCCGTCGATTATTCGGAATTCCTGGACTACCCGAGGCGTCAAGAGGCGGCGCAAGGTGTGGTAGACCGCGTCATGGCGGCAATTCGCAAGCAGCATCAGGAGATCCGGAACCTGCGGGAACGGCACCGCGGTCGCTGATCCGGCCATTCGGTGCAGCAGTATCGGGTTCGTAACGGATGGGACGGTACTCCGGATACCACATCTTCCGTTCCACCAGCGCCTCTGGGTTGTCCAGCAACTTGGCATCCGCTTGTCCCTCTTCCACCGCGCGCCTGATGACGGCACACGCGACCGCGTGAGAGCACTCTCGCATGCGCGAAAGCTCAGGGTAGACTGCGACCTCCGCCAAATCGGATGCGCTCACCTTTGACCCAAGTGCTTTCGCCGCCTCGAGGAACATTCCATCCGACACCATCCGAGTGCCGCACACCCACACCCCCAGCCCGACGCCCGGGAAGATGAATGCATTGTTGCCCTGGCCGATCCGATGCCGCTTCCCGTTATAGTCAACCGGTCCGAACGGGCTTCCCGTCGCCACAATGGCGCGCCCGTCGGACCAGCGAATAGCATCGTTCGGTGTGCACTCACTCCGGCTCGTTGGGTTCGAGATGGGGAAGATGATGGGCCGCTGGGTGACCTGCGCCATTGTCCGCACGATATCCTCTGTGAACAGTCCGGGCGTCCCGGAACACCCGATCAGGATAGTGGGCGCGGCGTTTTTTACGGTTTCCGCCAGTGTGATAGCCGAATGATCTTGGCACTCGTAGCCGGCGACGTCATTGCCATCTCGCGCATACAGTGCTTTGAATCCCTCTAATCCGGCGCGATTCGCAACGATGAGACCTTTACTGTCGACCAACCAGAGTTTCGCTCGAGCCTGTTCGTGCGACAACCCATGCTCGGCTAACGCCGCGACGAAGAGATCGGCGATTCCCGTGGCCGACGCACCGGCCCCGGTGAGGACGAGCCGTTGGTCCTCGAGCTGCTGGCCCGTGATCTTGAGGGCGTTGAACACACCTGCCAGGACGACCGACGCAGTGCCTTGAATGTCGTCATTGAAACTCGTGATGCGATCACGGAATCGCTGTAACTGCTTGATGGCGTTTTCCTTCAGAAAATCCTCCCACTGCAGCAGTGCGTTTGGATACACCTTGGTAACCGCCGCGACGAAGTCGTCAATAAACGCCTGGTATTCCCGACCTCGAATGCGCCGGTGTCGGAGCCCCAGATACAACGGATCTTTCAGCCGGTCTTCATTGTTGGTGCCGACATCGAGCATGATCGGCAATGTCAGGTGCGGTGGGACGCCGGCACAGTGTGTGTAGAGGCAGAGCTTTCCGATGGGGATTCCCATCCCGCCCGAGCCCTGGTCGCCAAGACCCAGAATCCGCTCGCCGTCGGTAACGACGATCACTGCCGGCTCACGGCCGTAGTTCCGAAGAATTCCCTCGATCTGCGTTCGCTGGTCGTAGCCGATATACAATCCTCGGGCGCGACGATAGATGTGCGAGTGCCTCTGACAGGCTTCGCCGACGACCGGCGTGTACACAATCGGCATCATCTCGTCGATGTACGTATGAACAAGACGGAAAAACAGTGTTTCGTTCCGGTCGTGTAGCGAGGCCAGGTACACGAACTTCTCGATATCCGAGGACTTGGCGAGAAAATTTTCGTACGTCCGCTCTAGCTGTTGCTCGATGTTACAGATCGCCGGTGGTACCAGGCCGTGGAGGCTCAGAGCGTCACGCTCGCTATGAGGAAACGCCGTGCCCTTGTTGGTGAAGGGTTCGAGCAAGACCGACCGTCCTCGCTCGTTGACCGAGATAAACTCCTTGCCGGATTCTCGATCGACCTTGAAGCACCAGCGCATGTCAGCCTCCGGGAACCGGCGGGAACGCCTGCCTCTGCTGAAGCGTCACATTCCCAGGGTGAAGACCGGATGAAGGGCGGGTGAGGTTCCGCCAAGGCTCGCTGGGAGCGACTACGAGTTCCCGCGTCCCTCCCGACGTTCATAACGGGCCAATCTGCCGCGCATCTCACGGGCCAGGTCTTCCTCGCCGGCCGCGACTGCCCGCTCGAGGGCTGCCTGGGCGGTCTTGATCGCAAGATCCGTCTTGCCGTCCGCAGCGTACACGGCGGCCAATGCTCCGAGCACGCCCGCATCACCGTATTGGGAAAGTTGTGCCGCACGTTCGGCGATGAGCGTTGCTGCATCCAGCTCGTTCAGGGAAACAAGCGCTCTTGCCATGGCCACGTGAATACCAAGGTGGTCCGATCGAAGCCTGAGGCCCTCGCGATAGTGGTTGAGTGCTTCGCTGATCAATCCTCGTGACGCAAGCGCATTCCCAAGAACATACTGTTCACGCGCTAGGTAATTCACTTCACGCACCTCGTACTTCCAGGCGAGATCGCGGTTGAGCACTGCCAGATCAACAGGCGTGCGAGGCAGCACCTGAATCACCAGATCCGCCATCTCGTCCGATGAATTCGGACCGTACGTAACCCGTTTGGGAGGACTGTTGGGGTTCTGGGAATTGTTACGCGAGTTGTCGTACGTGTATTGCATCGTGAGCACGGTCCCCGCTGGCAGCGGGATCGGCTCGGCATAGCGGTATTCGTCCTGCCAATTGAAGTCCCAGTCCAGGATGTGAATGAGCCATTCGATGCGCCCGCCCGGTAGGGTGGCAAAGCCCTGCAACTCCCTTCCCAAGTAGTGCGCGTGCGGGTAAACGCTCAAGACGTCGACATCAACGGGCAGGACATACTCATCGACAACGACGTACTCTTCCTCGCCCGGTGGAATGTCGATGTCGAAAGACTTCAGCATGATGAGCGCAGGGACGTGGCGTGGCGGTGCGTCGACAAAGTGGAAGCCGAGTTGCGGCTGCACGATTGCCGGTTCCCCTCCCGGACGGAGGTGGAGTTGCAGAACGACGTCCGTTCCCGGCGCCACTCGCCACGCCATTCCCTCGGGCGCCGCCGAGGGGACCTTGCCGGGCGTCCAGCCAAGAAAGAATCCATCCGGGTTGCCAGCATCGCTTTCGAGATCCATGCCGTCAAACCCCGGATCGGCGTCCAAGGCGTCCAACTCGCTGGACGAGCTGGTCGTATCAATCATCATCCTCGCATGATGAACGATCTTGGGATCACCCGGCCGGATCTCGACGGCCGTGACGTAATGGATCTGGCTCACAGGGATCGCCGCAACGAGATTGCGATATAAATCCCGACCGTCTCCAGGCACCGTATAGGACGGTAGGTCCACGACTAAATCCGGCACCCCTAATTCCCATTCATCACGCCATGATGGTGCGGCGGGGAGATCGGCGGTATCTCCAAGCACCGCGCCGTCCACAACCCACTGCCTGATCATTTCGATTTCAGCCGCACTCAATCGCCGCTCTCCGGCAAACTTCCCGTACCCCGGCTCTGGCAGCCACGGAGGCATGCGGCGTCGTGCGACCGCCTCCCCGATCAATGTTGCGCGATCCCGAACGTCTTCGTACCGCAACAACCCGAACGGTGCCGATCCGCCGGGGCGGTGACACGATGCACACCGGGTGTACATGAGCGGTGCGATCTCTTTGGCGTACGTCACGGGGGAAGATGTTGTGTCGGGCGGTTGCGCCCCCAACGCCCTCGGCCAGCAGATCATCACCGCAACGGCGACGAACGAGGTGAACGCAACTGAGGAGAGGAGCGACAGGCGCATGTCGTGAATTATGGGATGGTTGCCTCACCGACGGGAGGGGGAAACCGGACCACGAATCAACACCAGGTCCGCGGAACCGCCTCCGGCTTCGTCGCGGCAACGGACTGAGGATGGAATTGGGCGGCAAGCCTCGCCCGAACCGCCTTCAGTTCCCGGAATCCAATGAGTTCCCGGCGATCCTCATCCCACAGCGACAACCATAGCGTCTGAATGCTCTTGCGGATCGTTAACTTCGTGACATTCTGGAGTTCAGGATGTTCGTCGAGACACCGTTGCAACCTGTAGTTGGGGATTCGGCTGCACAAATGATGAATCTGATGCAGTCCGATGTTCGCCGTGAACCATTGTAGGATTTTTGGCAAGACAAAGAGTGAGCTTCCCTGGAGTCCTGCATCGTAATAGTCCCACTCCTTGTGGTACCGCCAATACGTGTCTTCATACTGATGTTGGACATAGAATAAGAACACGCCAATTGAACCGGCGATGAGTGTGATGGGGACCTGCACGAGTAAGAAACGATCCAACCCGATTGTCAGCCACATGATGCCAATGACGGCAACGAGCGCAGCGTTGGTCTGGTGCACGCTGGCCCACTCGCGCTTCCAAGACCGTGGCGTATCGGCCGGGAAGCGATGCTTGACGACAAACTGATACGTCGGCCCCACGAGAAGCATCACGAGTGGATGTCGGTAGATCCGATAACCGAATCGCTTGAACCTGGATAGAGCGAGATACTCCCGCACCGTGAGGGTATCGATGTCGCCGAACGTGCGCCGTTCGAGATCACCAGAGGTGGCATGATGGATCGCGTGTGTTTTCCGCCAGTAGTTGTACGGAACGAGAGTCAGAACACCGATGATGAAACCGACGATGTCGTTTGCGGCGCGGGATTTGAAGAACGAGCCGTGCCCGCAGTCATGTTGCAGTATGAACATTCTCACCAGCAGGAGGGCGGCCGGTCCTGCGAGCAACAGCGTAATCCAATAGCCCCGATCCAGACTCCAGAGCATGAGGAGCCAGGCGGCGACGAATGCCGCA
>JBFHWR010000121.1:0-10770 GCA_041599395.1 Gemmatimonadales bacterium
GCGTATGTCGGCGCGAACGACCGCACGCCGCCAAAGATGGCGGGCTACATCCATTTCGTTGACTTCACCGATCCGCTCAATCCGGAAGAGGTGGCGCGTTATGACGTGCCGGAGGCCGGGTCGCACAACTTTTGGATCGAGGGGGACGAACTGTACGCGGCGTTCTACAACGGCGGTCTCCGAGTCGTCGATATCTCTGGTGAGTTGAAGGGCAACCTGTTCGACCAGGGCCGGGAAGTCGCGCAATACTGGGCGTACGATCCCGACGGTTTCGTAGCCAATGCGCCGTTCACCTGGGGTCCGCAGCCGTACAAAGGGCACATCTTCATCGCAGAGCACCACAGCGGTCTCTGGGCGGTGAAGTTGGAGCCCCCTCCGGCAACGCTGACACCCTGACTGGGCGTTTCGCGCAAACGCAGGCGAACTCCCAGCGGCGATTGCCGCCGGGAGTTCGGTTTTTTTGGGGGACGTCATTTATATTGGCAGGCAAAGCTGGATGCGCTCCCGAACCGGTCCGCCGCTGAACACAAAGGACTCGGTGCATATGCGTAAGCTGCTGCCGATCGTCGGCGCGCTCGTGGTTCTTCCCGGCATTCTCCCCGCGCAAACGAGTCTCGCGGATGCTCTCGCACGGTACCGGGAGAACAACCTCGAAGAGGCGCTCGCTCTGTTCAGCGAAGCCGCGCGCGAAGCCCCGGAGAACGCGGACGTCCACGCCTGGTTGGCGGAGACCGCTCGCCGCCGCCGACTCTACGACGCGTCGCACGACGCCGCGAACGCCGCTCTTGCACTCACCCCGTGTCATGCGTTTGCCCACACGGTACTCGGCTATTTGTACCAGCCGATTTACGGCGGATGGGAGCGCACCAGCGCTGATTCGTCGTGGTACCACCTTAGGCAGGCCGTCGAGTGCGACGCGGCGGACGGCAATGCGTGGATTGCGCTGTGGATCGAAGCGCTGCGGCGTGGTGAACGTACATGGGAGAACCGCGCGCTGGAGCAGTTGATCCGGACGGAATTCATGCCGCATGCGGTGCTCGCCTATAACCGCTGGGTACTCGGCTCCCTGCCTCCGGGCGCCGTGCTGTTGACCAATGGTGACTGGGACACGTTCCCTGCGCTCGGGCTTCAAGTGGCGGACGGCGTGCGGGACGACATCGCGGTGATCAACCTCTCGATGCTCCATCTGCCGTGGTATGCGCGGCTGATGGCCGAACGTCACGGTCTCCCGCTCTCGCTCACCGATGACGAGATGGACGCGCTCGAGGGGAAGCCGTGGGCGCTTCCCGACACGGTGACACACGAGTGGCGAAGGCACATGCTGGCGGGAGATCTCGCACGGCCGGTCACGGCTGGGGCAACCGTGATGCGGGAGCGGTTGGCTGATTCTTCCGGCGTGTTTCAGCTTGCCGGTCCCTATTTCGATCTCGTGCCGGATTCGGCAGCCGCGGATACGGCGTCGATGCGGCGGGCGTTATCCGAGATCACGATCTCCGACTTCGCCGGACCGGAGGTGAGCCCGCGCGACCGCAGTGCAGTCCGGATCTCGGCGGCGGTGCACAGAGGGATGGCGACAAGTGTCCTTCACATCGCGGTCAGGTACGCATTCGCGCTCATCGGAGCGGAGCGCCTACCGGAAGCGGACGAAATGATCGAGTGGTCGGAACGGTTTGTCACGGAAACCGGACTGGGGAGTGAGCAGCGAGAAATGGTGGAGGAATTGAAGCGCACAGCTGCCCGTGGAGGAGGGTAACGATATCCTGTGCTACACGCGCTTCGTCTTGCGTTTCATGTAGTCCATTAAGATGTACTGTCCCAATGTCATCGTGTTGGTGAAGTAGGCTTTTCCTTTCGAGATTTCACACACCTTCTTCACGAACTCGACGAGTGCGCGCTCCCGGGCCAGCATGAACGTGTTGATGAGAATCCCGGCTCTCTTGCAGCACGCAACTTCGCGGTATGTCTCCTTCAAGATCTGGGGGTCCAGCCCCATAGAATTGATGTAGATGCGGCCATCGGGCATCGTGAGCGCCGAAGGTTTCCCATCGGTAATCATGATGATCTGCCGCATGTCCTTCTTCTGCGACATCAAGATTCGACGGGCGAGCTTCAGACCTTCGGCCGTGTTTGTGTGATAGGGACCGACTTGGGCGTGCGCGAGTTTGGGCAGCGGAATCTCTTCAGCGGTGTCGTGGAAGAGGACCACCCGAATAGAGTCTCCGGGAAACTGCGTGCGGATGAGGTGTGTGAGGGCGAGCGCCACCTTCTTGGCGGGCGTGAAGCGGTCCTCGCCGTAGAGGATCATCGAGTGGGAGCAGTCGAGCATGAGGACCGTCGCAGCGCTCGAGCGGTACTCCGCCTGATGCACCATCAAGTCACCGTAGTCGATGTCAATGGGGAACTTGAGACCGCCGCGTGCAATTGCGTTGCTGAGTGTCGCACTCACATCGAGGTTCAGCGTGTCGCCGAATTCATAGGGTTTTGATATGGCGCTTGCCTCGACACCGGTTGCGAGGTACTGCGTGTCGTGACTGCCCAGGCTTGACTTTCCGAGGCTTCCGAGAAGATGTCGTAGGGCGCGGAATCCCAGGAAATCGATGCCTTTGTCCGTGAGATTGAACTGGACCGACTGCGCGGCGGCGTGCGCTTGGCCGCCCGGTCCGAAGGCCTGCTGCTGCCCGCTGGGCATTTGCGGTTCCGGTTGGACGTTCAGATATCCTTCGTCGATCAGCTTCTGCACGATCTGGTCGAGGAGATCGGCCAACTGCTGCTGAATGTCCGCATCGCGTTTCGGGTCGCCGGTGCTGTCGCCGCGGAGGACCTGGAGCATGTCCTGCGTCAGCTTGCCCGACTCCATCAGCTTCTGGATGATCGCCTGTTTCAGCGCATCCATCGACCGATCCGGGCCCTCATCCCCCATATCGTCCCACAGCGGATGATGTAACCCGTCTCCCGCGAAACCCGAGTCGAGGAGAAAGTCGCTCAGCTCTTCGAGCAATTGCTCGAGATTGATCGCGTCGAGCAGTTGCGGTACATACTTCGAGTAGGTCGTGTATTTCATGACCGGTGCGCGGCTACTGGAAGAGCTGGGGGTTGATGCCCCCTTGTCCCTTCATATAGGGCGGGTGGTCGGGCCGCGAACGCGTGTATCCCAAGGCCTCAGATCGCGCAATGCGCTTCTGCGCGACGAGGCCCTCCAACACGAGCTCGCACGCTGCAACCGTTGTTGCCGGATCTTTGAGGGGAGCTAGGCCTGTGCTGTGCACGACGTCGAGCAGGTCTGGCACGATGGAGAACCCCTTCAAGCACACGTCCGAGCGTTCATTGACCGAAACCTTGAGGGCGCTTCCCTCATCAAACCACGCGACGATGGCGTCACAATTGGCTCCACGGGTGCGGTTCTCAAATACGAGCCGCGCGGCGCGGCTCACCAGCTCTCGTCCGATGGTGTCGGCGCCCTGCAGCTCGCCTTCGTACTCCAGTTCGATCTTGCCGGTAATTGCCGGGAGAGCGGCGTAGACGTCTGATATACGGGGTACTGCCCGGCGCTCCTTTGTGACGATGGAACGTTGTTCGGCGTTCGAGGCGACGTTTTCGAGGACCGTGATTGGGAGCCGCTGGCTCACACCAGAGCGGCGATCGATGCGTTTGTCTTCTCGTGCTTCGAAGGCGATACGCTCGACGACTTCTCGAATGAAGTCCGGCACCTCGAGCGGCCGGCCGTTCCGTTCCACCCATGCTTCCTGCCACGTGATGTCGATGCCGGCTTCGACCGAAGGCGGGTAGTGGGTCATGATCTCGCTGCCAACACGATCCTTGAGAGGCGTAATGATCTTGCCACGTGCCGTATAGTCTTCGGGGTTCGCCGAAAAGACCAACAAGACATCGAGTGGGAGCCGGATGGGATAGCCTTTTATTTGGACGTCGCCTTCCTGCATGATGTTGAAGAGCGCAACCTGGATCTTGCCGGCGAGGTCGGGCAGTTCGTTGATGGTGAAGATGCCGCGGTTGCTCCTCGGCAAGAGCCCAAAGTGAATCGTCAGCTCGTCCGAGAGTAAGTGCCCGCCACGCGCCGCTTTGATGGGGTCGACGTCGCCGACGATATCGGCCACCGTCACATCGGGTGTTGCAAGCTTCTCAACGTACCGTGCATCGTGTGAGATCCATTCCACGGGAGCTTCGTCGCCATACTCCTCGATGAGGCGGCGCCCGTACTTCGAAATGGGATGGAACGGATTGTCATTGACCTCACTACCGGCGAGAATCGGAATCTCGGAGTCGAGGAGTTGGACGAGGGCTCGCAGGATGCGGCTCTTTGCCTGTCCGCGCAGCCCGAGCAGGATGAAGTTGTGCCGCGCCAATACGGCGTTGACGATTTGCGGGATGACGGAATCGTCGTACCCGATGATTCCGGGGAAGATTGGGCGTCCTTCTTCCAACATGCACGACAGGTTGTCACGCATCTCGTCCTTGACGGATCGAAGGTGACGCCGTGGATCGCCCCATTCAGTCTGCTTGAGTTCGCCGAGTGTGTTTGGTCGAGTCATGTATAGAAGATACCCTCTAACGACGCGTCGGTTCACCCTTGCGCGAGTTTTACATCTTCCAGCCGAACGGCTGCCACCCCCCACGCCGACAAAGGTACTCCGATTCTCCCTTCTGTCACTGCAAGTTCCTTGCCGGTCTCTTGTTCCCAAAAATCGACCAATTGGGCACGCCCGAACTCGAGGAGCCCGGGCCGCACGGAGACAGACCGTTCGACCCCGATGATGTCCTGGAGATAGAGGATCAGCCCGTGACCATCGTCTGCGGGTTTCAACCCCAGGGTCGTGACGCCGGCCCGGTCCACAGCGAGAATGGAACCGAACCGGGGCAGCGAACGCGTGGTGCTACCAGGCACCGGAAACAGGTGCACCGGCTCGGTCTGCCACCCGAATCGCCACGGAGCCGTGGATCTGGAATACCGAAGGCCAAAGCCGATTCGGAATCTGTTGTGGTGCAGTGGCGCGCTGCTGATGAGAAGCCCTCCCGCGGTGACGGACGCTTCGGGGGTATCCAACGCCCGGAACAACACGTCGGACGAGCGTGCTGACAGTTGTATCCAGCGCAGGTGGGTAATCCGTTCGACAGGCGTCTCGCGCTCGTCGTGTCCGGCCGGAATTTCCCACCGAACCGTCGGGTTGTCGAACCCGAAGGCAAAGGATACCGTGGCGACCTCGGCTTTCGAGACGTCACTCCGGTTCTCGATATCGATCCACGGTAGCGATTCGTACGCGGTGACCGTGGTCGTGATCATGTTACCGCCCCGCCCGCGCCGAATACATTGCAGTCGCTCAGCGATATTCGGCAAGTGTGAGCGTTGACACCGTTCCAGAGTCACGCTCCGCAGCGCGTTGAGTCCGCCCGTGCGCGCCCGCACGAGTTCGAATCCGTCGGAACGCCTCATCAATGATGTAATCGCCCCCGTACGTGCATCGAGCCGCACTTGCATCTGATCCGTCCCCATCTCCAATCCGTCTTCCGGTTCGCTCCAATCGTTTTGGGCCACTGGATGGTGGGGGAAGTACGCGTATCCCAGCGCGGGCACGTCGGTAACGAATTGCTCGGAGCCATCCGTGAGCTGAACGAGATCCGAACGCGGAAAGGGTGATGGATTGAAAACAAGTGTCCCGGGACGCACAGTGTCGATGCGTTCGGCAATAGTGGTCAGGGTTGGTTGAGCCGGATCCAGGGTTCCGGCAAGAGCGGCGATCAGTTGACGGGTACGCTCCGATGTCGCCGCCTCTCGGCGCTTTGTAAATGCGACGGGATCGATTGGGCTCGTCGATTGAGGCGCCGTGCTATTGAGTGCCTCGGACACGGGAAGGTACACCCCGTGGTGCGCGACTATCTCGTCCCGCAACCGTTCGACCTGGTTGAACGTAATGCTCGGGTACGCGTACGTGGCGTTCCATTCCGCAGCCGCCGCGACGATCTGCTGAAGGCTCTCGACGGTACCGTCATGCACGATGAGTGCGACGGGAGGATCGTACGTTGGAGAGAGAAAGAGCGGTGACTCTTCTAGCCATCGCTCGATGCGTTCCGCCATCGTGTTCCGCCCGGCGCCCAACGCGAGGCCTGACGACGTGCCACCTGGAGGAATTGCCAGTACGAGGGGGCTCGTCTCGTTGGCCGAACGCCACCATTGAAACGGCTCGCCCGCTTCGCGCTCCACCCCCACGACCTGCACTCCCGCATTTGCCAGCGTGAGGCTGACGGTTGCAAGCGGGACTTCTCCACGAGCAAAGTAGACGGCCCGCGTAACCGGAATCCCAAGCTCCCGTTCGACGTTGCGTGCCTCGATGCCTGTCCGAAGGAACGGCATGTGGTCGGCGAGCCCGAGTTGATCGAGGTTGCGGAGGAAATCGCTGGTTGCGTGTACCCGCCGGTAGAGCGCAGCCTGAATGGCGCGTCGCACGGTTGGCAACGAGTGCAGCGTTTCGACGAGGTCATCCGCGCTGACGGAAGTCGCGATGTGAAGCTTCCAGCGGCGACCGGGAATGATGCTGTGCTGGCTGCGGATCACTCGTCCGAGTCCCGGGGCCTCGAACAATGTCGACAGGCGTTGTTCCCCTGCGGCCGGGAGCCACAGCTCACCGTACAGACTGTCGCCGCGCCGGAGCATTGCGGCGGTCCCAAGCAACTCCTGCCGCCGGCTGTATACCCGTAGTCTTCCTCCAGGCGCGTTCACGTCGTGAGCCAGGAATCGCACCAGCAGGGAAGTCGCGTCCGGCTGACGGTAAAAGAGGGTAGCGCGAGCCTCGACACGAGGCGCCTTGGAACGACGCGAGGCGCCACCCCCGGGCACGACGGCGGATCCGGCGAGCATGCCGGCGGCGGCCAGGAAGTCGCGGCGATTGGTCATAGCATCGGTATCAGGCAGTCGAGCATGAACCACGTAATCTATACGGAATGGCAAAGGCGGTGGCGCAAACAGTGATCGCCCCGATTCCGTGACGCATCTTGCCGGATGACCGCCGGTGCGAAAGGTTTACCACGATGTTGCCCTTCCTGGTGGGCGCCCTTTCCACTCTGCCGCAGGTCACTGCTGCCACCGTTGACGTCACGTTGTCAAGCAGCGTGGCCAAGGTCGAGGCCACATACGCCGTTCGTGTCCAGGCGGACTCGCTGACGTTCGTGTTGATCAGGCTGCGGGACCAGGAGATCCACGTCACCGCGGTGCGGCCTGGTCCGGCGTCGATGCACCACACGACCGGCAGCGTTCGCGTGAGCGCCCCGGCGCCGCGCGGGCCCGGCCTGCCGGCGGTACTGCGGTACGAGGTGCGTGGCAATCTCCAGCGCATCCCGATACCCGTCCCCCGCGTGCCAACCGATCCCGACGCGAGTGAAGTCGTGATTCGCGTGCATGGTGTGAGTCCCGATGCGCGACTCACCGACGGCTTTCCGCGTTTGTCGCGATCGGATGGTGAGGTTGTGACGGCCCGGCCCGCAAACCTTCCAAGCTTTATCCGAGTACCGGTTGTCGAAACCGGACTATCCGTCAACCGTCTGTCAGACTCGTTCGTGATCGTTCTCATGCTCGCGAGCTCGATGTTCTGGTTGGTGCGGCGCCGAGCGCTGCAGGCCGCGGCGTCGCGAGTCCGGTAGCCAGAGCGCATGGGGCCAACACTCGTCATCGCGTTGGCGATCTACTTCACGATCGTGTTGGGCATTGCAATTTGGAGTGCATTTCACACCAAGACTGAAGAAGATTTCATTGCGGCCGGCCGATCCATCGGCCCGTTCGTTGGGGGTGCAGTGCTCGCCGCAACCCAGATCAGCGCCGGCACCGTGGTCGGCACGTTGGGGCGGCATTACCTGACGGGCGTGTCGTGGTGGTACATCTGGTTTGGCGTTTGGGCAGGCTGGCTGGTGTCGGCGTTCTTTGTCGCGCCCAAACTGCGGCGCTTCGGGGCGCTCACAGTGCCCGACTACGTCGGCGCGCGGTTCGGCAGCGAGACGGCGCGTGCGTTGGCAGGCGTCTTGATCGTCGTATCGTACACCATCTACCTCGTTGCGCAATTCCAGGCGAGCGGGGAAATCGCGCAAGCCGTGTTGGGCATGCGGCCGCTAACGGCGATGTTGGTTCTCGTGGCGAGTACGGCGCTGTACACATTGCTCGGCGGCGTGCGAAGCAGCTCGTATATCGAGTTCCTGCAGACACTGATCATGGTGTCGGGTCTTGCGATTGCCGTGCCTGTCCTGTTGAACCATGCCGGGGGCATACGGCAAGCAACAGATTTCCTGCGGTCGCTGGACTCACGGTTGCTGGGTTGGTACTACGGGCCAAAAGAACTCGTGGCATTCGGAGTGAGTTTCGGCCTATCAATTGCGGCTGCGCCGTACGAGATGACACGCTTTTATTCGATGCGGGACGAGCGGACGGTGAAGCAGGCGATTGGTGTATCCATTGGATTTCAGGTAGTCATCGGCCTCAGCGTGCTCGCACTGGGATTGCTGACGCGCGTCCTGTTCCCCAACCTCGCGTCGGCCGATCAGGCCAGTTCCATCATGGCCTTCGAGGTGCTTCCCCCAATCGTCGGTGCCCTGTTGATCGTCGCGATGGTGAGCGCAATCATGTCAACCGTCAACTCAGTGCTGTTGGTGACGGGCGCATCGGTGGCTCACGATCTCTATGGCCGGTTCGTCCGGCCACACGCAAGTCAATTCCACCTCGTAATGGTGAACCGACTGAGCATCCTCGTGCTCGCGATCATCCCAATCTATTTCGCCCTGCAAAAACTGAGTGACGTACAGGCGATCGTCGTGGAACAGACGAAGTTCATCGCCAGTTTCTTCTTTGTGCCGGTGGTCATTGGCCTGAACTGGCGGCGTGGCACGGCCGCAGGGGCGATCACCTCGATGTGTGGCGGGTTCCTCGCATGCTTGGTGTGGGAGTTTACCGGGCAAAGTGGATTCGCGTCGCACGGCATCGATGCCGTGGAGGTGGGGGTCGGGACGAGTCTGGTTCTGTTTTTCGTGGTGTCCAAACTTACCAAGCCGGTAGCGGATGCGAATCTGAGGATCTTTTTCAAGAACTGAGTAAAGTGCGGGAGTAGGGAGTAGGGAGTAGGGAGTTTTTCGGGAGTTGGCAGCCGGGCGCTGTTCGTGGAATGCCTCCTACTCTGTATCCCTGTGCACCGTGTGCGTACCGTGCACCTTCCCACGGGCTACTTCCTGAATCGTCTCCCACGACTCTCCGACGTGCCGTTCGGTGGTCTCGGTCTGCCCCACGACAAAACGGATTGCGTAGCGATCGTCGACTCGCGTATGCGTCAGGTAGAGCTTGCCGCTGTCGTTCAAGCGATGGAGTAATTCTTCGTTCAACGCGTCCAGCTCGCTGGTATCGTCGATTCCGTGGGGGTGGTAGCGAAAGCATAGTAACCCGAGGGTTGGCGGTATGAGGATCTCGAAGTCGGAAGCTCGTTCGATGCGTTTGCCAAGTGCGCGGGCGAGTTCGATGTGCGAACGGATTTTGTGGCGGAGTCCGTCGACGCCGTAACTTCGAATGACAAACCAAAGCTTGAGTGCGCGGAATCGGCGACCAAGCTGGATTCCCCAATCGCGGTAGTTGGTGACGACGGAGTCCAGTCGTGTTCTCAGGTACTCAGGGGCGATTTGAAACGTCTTGACCAGTGCCTCGTGATTACGCACGTAGAAGGCGCTACAGTCGAAGTTCGTGAAGAGCCACTTATGTGGATTGAACACGAAGCTGTCTGCGGCGTCGATACCACTGCGGAGATAGTCGTATTCGGGTAGGATGAGAGCACTACCCGCCCAGGCGGCGTCGACATGCAGCCAGATCCCGTGTCGCCGGGCCACGTCGGCGATTGTGGCAACGGCATCGAAACCGGCCACCCCGGTTGTGCCGAGTGTCGCGACGATGCAGACGGGCAAGAGACCGGCGTCCAGATCAGAGGAAATGGTCTCGTGGAGCGCTTGTGGCTGCATGGCGTGGGAACGATCCGTCGCGATACGGCGCAGATGCTGCCGGCCGATCCCTGCGATCTTCGCCGCTTTCTCGACGGACGAGTGCGCCTCAACCGAGCAGTATGCCGTGAGGGCTGCAACGTCGCTCGCCCCGTGCTCGTTCACCATATAGTTCGTGGCCCGCTCGCGAGCCGTGATCAGGGCGACGAGCGTCGCCGTCGAGGCAGTATCCTGAATCGAGCCGGCGAACCCCTCAGGCAGGCCGATCATCTGCCGCAGCCAATCCAGGACCCGAATCTCCAGCTCGGTGGCAGCCGGCGACGTTTCCCAGCTCATGCACTGTGCAGCGAGCGTCGCGGTCAGCATCTCGGCGAGCAGGGAAGGCTTGCTCGAGTTGGCCGGGAAGTAGGCATGAAATCTCGGATGTTGCCAGTGTGTCATCCCCGGCAGGATCACGGATTGAAAATCCTCGAAAATGTCAGCAATGGGTTCGGGGTCGTTCGGGGGCGAAAGCGGAAGTTTCGTCAGGATGTCGTGGGGTTTCACTTGGGCTTTGACGGGTAGGTCTTCGACGCGGTCGAGGTAGTCCGCCATCCAATCGACAAACTCATGGGCCCGTGCCCGAAACTCGTCGGTGTTCATGTGCCCTGCGCTGAAATGCGCGTTTTGCAAACGAGGGAACAATGGCTCAGCGCGAAATGCCTCGCCGCCAGCTAAACGCTCCGCGCCATTTCATGTACGAAGTTTCGCGTCCCGACCGTGCGCTCCAGTCAGGGCGAAATCGGCAACACTACATCCGGA
>JBFHWR010000122.1:0-10721 GCA_041599395.1 Gemmatimonadales bacterium
CCAAGCCACCGATACTAGAGTATCGGGACAGACCATCGAATCCCTCCAGCGGCATGCGCTGTTGACGGCTGCGATCGCCGCGGAACTCGTGATGGACCGGCAGCTCGCGCAATCGGCGTTCACCGGCGGTATGCTGCATGACATCGGGAAACTCCTGTTGGCGTCGGAGCTGCCGAGCCACATCGGTGTCGCCCTCGATACGGCACGAACGCACGGAGAGTCACTGTACCGAGTCGAGCACGAGCGCTACGGCGTGACGCACGCCGAAATCGGGGCGTCACTTCTAGGACTTTGGGGCTTGCCGTATCCGATCGTCGAGGCCGTGGCCCATCATCATAGCCCGGAAAAAGTGCCACAACGCGGGTTCGACGTGCTTGGCGCGGTCTATGTTGCAAACTGCCTCGCCCATGAGCAGGATCGAGACCCGGCTTGGGAAGGAGCGAAGCCACGTCTCGACCAGGACTACCTGGCCCGGCTCGGGGTTGAGCATCAACTCGGCGCGTGGCGGGAAATGGCCGCTGCCGTGGCAGAGTTTCACGGGTAGCGCCACTCCAGAGTCGGTGCGCTCACTCACACACACTCCCCAGGACACCAAACCAACTCCGTTCCATAAAGACAGCGGCGTCCCTGGCACCGGCTGGTTCTGTCGTGTTAGCCTATGACAGACGAGTGAGGAAGTATGGGGGTTGCAGACAAGGAATCGGTTCGCCTCGACCGGTGGCTTTGGGCCGCCCGTTTCTTCAAGACGCGGAGTCTCGCGGCCCGAGCAATTGCGGGTGGCAAAGTACAGGTCAACGGACGACGCGTGAAGCGCGCAAAGTTGGTTCACGTCGGCGATACCCTGCGAATCCGTCGAGGACCATACGAATACGCCATTGCCATCCGCGCCATAGGTGAGCGCCGCGGTTCCGCAACCGAGGCGAGCGCGCTTTACGACGAAACGCCCGAGTCACGACGGGCGCGCGAAACGATGGCTGTCCAATTGAAGACCGTTGCTGCAACGAGTTTTCGCACCAAGGGCCGCCCGACCAAGCGGGAACGCCGGAACATCGACCGTTTCAAGGGCAGGTCGTAACCGCCAGCCAATCTCCACGAGATCATTATGTCTGTCCTGATCATCAACCAATCCGAGGTCGAGCGACTACTCCCGATGGACGACTGCCTCGCACTCATGCGCGAGGCGTTCGAACGCTGCGCCCGAGGTGAAGCGTTTTTCCCGCTGCGCCCCTTCATCATGCTCCCCGACCAACGCGGCGTGCTGGCAATGATGCCCGGATACCTCACGCATCCGATCACGATCGGCGTGAAAGTCATCACCGTGTTCCCCAACAACTTGGGAACGCCGCTGGATGCGCACCAGGGGCCCGTGCTCTTGTTTGACGCCGCAAACGGTGCGCTCGTGGCAATGCTCGACGCGAGCGCCCTCACCGCGATCCGAACCGCGGCAGCGACCGCGGTTGCCACCGATGTGCTGGCGCGGGACGATGCAGAAACACTCGCGATTCTCGGGTCGGGGGTCCAGGCCGCAACACACCTGGAGGCCATCCGACTCGTACGGGATATCCGGCAGATTCGCCTGTGGAGCCGGACGTCCAGTCGTGCGCGGGCATTCGCGAAACGCGAATCAGAGCGCCACGGCGTGGAAATTCAGGTGATGGACACGCCCCGCGACGCGGTGGATGATGCGGACATCGTGTGCACCACAACAGGCGCGCGGGACCCGATTGTGCTCGGGAACTGGCTACGGGACGGGATGCACCTCAACGCGGTCGGGTCGGCATCGCCGAAGATGCGGGAACTCGACACCACCGCGGTCGCGAAGGCCCGTCTGTTCGTCGACAGCCGCGAGTCCGCGCTCAACGAGGCCGGAGATATTCTCATTCCGAAACGGGAAGGGGTGATAACGGACGACCATATTGTGGCTGAAATCGGAGACGTGCTGATCGGCCGAAGCGGCGGCCGTCGAAGCGCCGCCGAAATCACGCTCTTCAAGTCGCTCGGTGTTGCCGCGCAAGACCTGGTCGCGAGTCGTCACGTCTACGGCCGAGCAATCGATCACGGGGTAGGTACGGCCATCGATTTCGGAGGGCGGAGGAATTAGCCATGGGCGAATCGTTCAGAACCCGTCTGATGCGCTGGGGATTCAACTTCTTCCCGGCCTTTCGGGGGACGGGCGGGCGCGTCACCTATATCGCTGCAGATTGGCGTGAGGTCCGGGTGAGGCTCCCGCTGAGCTGGCGCACCAGAAACTACGTGGGTACCATCTTCGGAGGGAGTATCTACGGCGTCGCCGACCCTTTTTATATGATCATGCTGGTCAAGCTGCTCGGCCCTGACTACATCGTCTGGGACAAGGCCGCCACCGTTCGTTTCAAGCGACCGGGCACGAGCACGCTGTTTGCACGATTCACGCTCGATGATGACGAGATCGACCTGATTCGCCGCCAGACCGCCGCTGCGACCAAGCTCGACCGAACGTATGCCGTCGAGTTGGCAGACGGGACCGGAACGGTGCATGCGACCGTCGAGAAGACGATTCATATTCGACGCCGGAACACCTAGCGCCATACTCTCCGGACGCTCCACCGATCATCCCAGCAAAAAAAACCCCCGCGCCAACCTGGTGCGGGGGCTTTCCCTTTGGCTCGTGATTGCTACAGGGTGAGCTGGAGCCGCGCGTAATAGAATCCTCCGTTGGTCCCGAACTGTGTGACTCGCCGGCTGTAGGGAAACCGGCCGGCGCTCAGATTGCCTGAAATCTGGTGCCGATCCGGGAAGGTATTGAACACGTTATTTGCCCCGAGCACGAGCCGGGCGCCGGTCATGACGTCGATACCGAAGTTCAGGTCGAGCAGGACCTTGGGGTCAAACGTTTCGTCATTTGCCGGGTCCGTGGGCTTGTACTCGACGCTGCCAAAGTAATTTGCCTGCGCGCCGAAGCTGATGCGATCGACAGTGTACTGCGCGCCGATGGAGGCCTTTTGGCGAGGCAGCGCATCTTCCAGTCGGTTGCGCTCCTCGCGATCGAAGATGGTTTCTTCGAACCCACGCAGGAGTGACGACGGCACGTTGGTCCTCTCGACGTTGGTGTTCGTGAAATTGGCTGCGCCCGTGAGCGTCAGCTGGCCGTCACCGACCCGTTCCACATAGGTCGCGACCAAATCCACTCCAAAGGTCTCCGTGTCCACCGCATTGGCGAAGAACTGCGCCGCCCCAACGCCCGATGCCTCGAACGGCTCGAGCAACATGGCTACTGTCGGATCGCTGTCGGAAAAACGGCTGGTCAGGACGATCCGGTCATCGATCGTGATGCGGTAAAGATCGGCGGTCAACGAAAAGTTCGGAACCGGTCGGGCCGTCAAACCCGCGCTGATGTTGACGGATTTTTCTTCGTCCAAGGGAGGCAATCCGAAGGCGGTCGCGACAGCGCTCCTGTTATTAGCCGTCAAGACGCGGCTGGGCTCGAGCTCTCCGGTCACCGGGTCCAGCAGGAACTGAATGCTGACGTTGTTGAACCACACCTGGTGCAGCGAAGGTGCCCGGAACCCGGTGCTGACCGCCCCCCGTAGCGCAACGTTGGGAGCGACCTCGTAGCGGGCCGCGATCTTCCCGATCAAGCGGCTGCCAAAATCGTTGTAGTTCTCAAACCGGCCGCCAACGTCGATGAGAAACTCTTCAGTCGCCTGAATCTCGAGCCCCGCGTACGTGCTGATGCTGTTGCGGAATCGGTTGACCTCGTTGGACGGTTGGAATCCCGGGAACACCTGCGAACCGGGATTCTTCGGCGCTCCAGTGGACGTCGTGTCGAAATCCTCTCCCGGAACGGTACCGCCATTCCCGAGCTGCCACGATGCATCTTCGCCCGCCTCGATCTGATAGTTCTCGATCCGGAACTCTGCTCCGAGCACGAGCGAGAGCGACCGCAGGGCGCCCTGCGTATCGATGATCCTGACGGCGTCGAAGTTCCCTGTAGTTTGGCGGAAACTCAGGCGGCCTGCATCGAACGTGGTGGGGCTCGACGCACCCAGGGAGGCGTTGACCGTGTTTTCGATGTTGAACTGGAACGAATTGCCGCCGTGTGACACGCTGAAGTCGAGGTCCCAGCCGCTCCGATTACCTCGAATACCTGCTCCCACGGACTGGTCATCGATCTCCGTGTGGATCTGGGGCAGGAACCCATTCGGGAAGATCTCGAAGACGACACGCTCCTCCTGGTGCGGCAGCCGATAGAACCCAGTCGCCACGCCGTTCCGGTGGGAGATGCCGCCAAACGCGTACAGCTCGGACGCCTCATCCAGCGGATAGACGCTATTGAAAAATGCAGCGCCGACGATGGCTTCACTCTGCCCCGTCTTCATGGAGAAATCGTCTCGCGTGAGCCCCCGGGCGGCAAGCTCGGCTTCATCACCCGCGCCATCTGACGCGAAGATCCCTCCGGTATACGTGTCCGAGCGGTTGGTCCGCTCGCGGTTGAGAAACTCTCCGCTGATATTGAAATAGCCGCGCTCACCGATGCCGAAACCGTAGTTCACATCGGTCTTCACGGTTTCGCCGTCACCTTCGCCCGTAAGACCCGCCATCGTGTTGACCTCCAACGCATCTGTCTGCTGCTTCAACACGATATTGATGACGCCGGATATCGCATCCGACCCGTATTGGGCGGCGGCCCCATCGCGTAGCACCTCGATGCGCTCGATGGCCGACGTGGGAATGGCGTTGAGATCAACCCCGACGGTGCCGCGTCCGAACGTGCCGTTGACGTGTACCAATCCGCTCTGGTGCCGCCGCTTTCCATTCACCAGCACCAAGACCTGATCCGGCCCCAAACCACGCAAGCTCGCCGGATTCACATGATCGGTTCCGTCAGAAATCGTTTGGTGCGAGGCGTGAAACGACGGGACCTCGAAACTCAGCAGCTGCCCCGTCTCGAACTGGCCCGAAGATCGGACATCCGCAGACGTAATGACATCCACCGGAACGGGCGTCTCGTCCACGGTGCGCGGCGTGCGTGCCCCTGTAATGGCAATTTCGTCCATCAAGAGCGCGCCGGGTGGCAACTGAAAATCGACCGTGAGCAGCTGTCCGGCGCGAACCGTGATACGCCGCTCCATCGATTGGAATCCGATCATGCGCGCCCGCAGCGTGTACACGCCGGGCGGAATTGTCAGCTCGTAGACACCGTTGGCATTCGTGATCGCGCCACGCACTGTGCCAATAACGGAAACGCTGGCACCGGCAAGCGGCGCCTCACCCTGAGCGGCGACGACCGTCCCGGTGATTGTGCCTGTTTGCGCCTGCGAGGGCTCGTCGGCTATTACGAGCAGCGCGAAGCCGACGCACATGCTCCAGAACGCGGTCGTAAAAGATCGAGTCGTCACGACACACCTCCATCTATTGTCAGAGCAGAGCAGAAACCGGGTAGACCAGCAGAGCGAGTTTCGTGGGATGCGACATGAGTCACCACGAGAGTGAGGGTTGTAGCAGGTAGACAATACGGCAATCTACGCGACGACGAAAGGGCTCTCGTCGCTTCCGCGAACAGGGCCAGACGATCCCATCGTGCACCAACCGCGGCGGGCTCGTCAACATGCGTATTGGCAATGAGTTACACGACACCCGGTCGGCCCACTGGCGACATCGCGGAACACCCAGCGGGACCGACGCGACGGTCCGGTGCTCCTGGACAGTGATTGACCCTCCCGTATCTTCACCGATTCATCACGTCGGGGAACAAGCCGAGTGCCGTTTATGACGATCAGAACGCCCATCGCGCTACTGCTGGTGCTTGCAACGGCGCCCGTGCACGCGCAGACGGAACTGCGGAGCCCGCACGCATTCCTGGGATACCAACTAGGCAGTCGTTTCACACCACATCATGACGTCGTCGCCTATTTCGAGCACGTAGCGGCAACCATGCCGAATGTCGTATCGCAACGGTACGGCTCGACCTACGAAAACCGCCCACTTCTCGTCGCCATCGTCTCGTCGCCGGACAATTCGCAGCGCCTGGAGGACATTCGTCTCAACAACCTGCGCCGCGCGCGCGCCAGTGGTGGTGAGCCGCGTGACGAGTCTGTCGCCATTGTCTGGCTCAGTTATAACGTGCACGGCAACGAATCGAGTTCGACCGAGGCGTCGATGATGACGCTGTACGACCTGGCCGACCCACAGAACGCGCGGACTCAACAGTGGCTGGCGAATACCGTTGTCATCATGGATCCCGCCATCAATCCTGACGGCCGGGATCGATACGTCAATTGGTACAATCAGGTTGTCGGCGCCACCGAGAATCCCACACCGCTGGCGCGTGAGCACCGCGAGCCTTGGCCCGGCGGCAGGACCAACCACTACATGTTCGATCTAAACCGGGACTGGGTGTGGCTCACGCAGAAGGAGTCACGGGAGCGACTTGCTCTCTACCGGCAGTGGCTGCCACACGTTCACGTCGATTTTCACGAGCAAAGCATCAATGCTCCCTATTTCTTCGCCCCGGCCGCAGAGCCGTATCATGACGTCGTCACCGATTGGCAGCGGGAGTTCCAACGCATCATCGGCCGAAACCACATGAAGTACTTCGATGCAAATGGGTGGCTGTATTTCACTCGTGAGGTCTTCGATTTGCTCTACCCCGGATACGGGGACACTTATCCCACCTTCAATGGCGCGATCGGCATGACGTACGAGCAAGCCGGCGGTGGTCGTGCGGGGCTGGCCGTCGCCAAAGCAGACGGCGATACGCTGAGACTCAGCGACAGGATTGCGCATCACCAGACAACCGGTCTGTCTACGGTCGAAGCCGCCTCACAGCACGCCGATCGGCTGGTCCAGGAGTTTCGCCGGTACTTCAACGACGCGGTGTCAGATCCCCCGGGTGAGTACAAGAGCTTTATCATCAGAGCGAGCAACGATACCGACAAGCTCAGCGACATCCGATTCCTGCTTGACAGTCACGACATGGCGTACGGCCGGGCTACGCGCGGCCGGCGCGTGAGAGCGTTGAACATCACTTCGGGAGAGACGGAAGACGTTCTGGTTGAGGTGACCGATCTGATTATCACGGCGTATCAGCCTCAGGCAGCACTCGTGAGAGTCCTTTTCGAGCCGCGAACGACTTTGGCCGATTCGCTCACCTATGACATCACCGCCTGGTCGATCCCCTACGCGTACGGACTCGACGCCTTCGCCTCGACGGAGCGCATCGACATACAGCCTTGGGCCGTCGAGACGAATCCTGCGTTGGATGTACAGAACAGGCCCTACGCCTATTTCGCCGATTGGAAGAGCCTCACCGACGTGAAGCTGCTTGCGGGCCTGTTGCAGGCCGGCGTGAAGGTGCGGTTTTCCCAAGAGCCTTTTGAGATGAATGGCGCAGCCTATGATCGGGGCACCCTGATCGTCACGAGAACGGGCAACGAGAGGCTGGGCGACCGGTTCGATTCGCTCGTTGCCGAGACGGCGGCTTCGCTCAACCAACGGGTGACCCCAACGCCCACCGGGTCCGCGTCCCAGGGGCCGGATATCGGGTCGTCGCGTGTACGCTATCTCGATCCGCCGAATGTCGCCGTCCTTGCCGGTCAGGGCGTTTCATCAAGTGCAATGGGCCAGGTCTGGCACTTCTTCGATCAGCAGATCGAGTATCCTGTCAGCCTCGTCAACACGGGCGATTTGATGCAGATCGATTTGGGAACGTTTGATGTCATTATTCTGCCGAACGGCTCGTACAGCCAATACCTCGACGACGACGGGCTGAGCACACTTCGGGATTGGATTCGCGACGGCGGCCGCCTGATAGCCCTCGAAAGCGCGGTCCGGTTCTTGAGCGATAAAGAAGGGTTCTCCATCGAACAAGTGCCAGACGAAACCGATCCGAGCGAGGAAGATGAAGGTGAAGACGAGAGCCCGGAGGACGCTCTGAGGCGGTACGGCGATCGCGAGCGTACGGGGACGAACGACAACGTGCCGGGAGCCATTTACAGGCTCTTGATGGACGACTCGCACCCACTTGGTTTCGGATACCCGAGCTACTATTTCACTTTGAAGCGGGGAGGCGATCGATACAAATACCTCGAGGAGGGGTGGAATGTCGGCGTTTCGAAAGGTGACGGCTACGTCAGCGGGTTCGTTGGCGCAGAAGCCCGCGAGCAACTGCAAGACGTTCTAGTCTTTGGCGTTCAAGACATGGGCGACGGTGCCGTCATCTACATGGTGGACAACCCTCTGTTCCGCGCCTTCTGGCAAGGCGGCAAACTACTGTTCGCCAATGCAGTGTTTCTGGTGAGCCAGTAGCCACGTTCGCGCACCGCCGATTTATGTCCGTGTCGTCTCCCGGGTCGCCGCGGCGCCCGAGCCATCGAACTGCCGGTGGCATAGCTTTACTGACATGACGACCGTGCCAGACTCGCTCCGAGCCGCCCTCGCCGGACACTATGAACCGGAGCGGGTGATAGGAGCCGGCGGCATGGCCACCGTGTACCTTGCCCGGGATCTCAAGCACAATCGTTCCGTCGCGGTGAAAGTGCTACGGCCGGAACTCGTAGCGTCCATTGCCGTAAACCGGTTCCTGCAAGAGATCCGGATCGCAGCACGCCTCAACCATCCTCACATCGTTCCATTGCTGGACTCCGGTAACGTCAACGACGTGCTCCATTTCGTGATGCCCTTTGTGGAAGGACGCTCGCTCCGCGGGATGCTGACCGGCAAGGAGTCGATCGGACTCGTGAGCGCAGTTGCGATTGTCAACGAGGTTGCCGGCGCGCTGACGTATGCTCATCGGCAGGGCATCGTCCATCGGGACATCAAACCGGAAAACATCCTGCTCTCCGAAGGCCACGCCGTGGTGACAGACTTTGGCATTGCAAAAGCAATCAGCACTGCCGGCGACGCGAATCTCACGCGCACCGGATTCCCCATTGGCACGCTGGGGTACATGAGCCCCGAGCAAGCGGCCGGCCGGACAGATCTGGACGAGACGACCGATGTCTACAGCCTAGCAAGCGTGTTCTACGAGATCATGGTGGGCGAGGCACCCGGAATGTGGGTCACTGATGAAGCAGAGAAATTTCAACGCTTCGTGGACGCCCTGCCGCCACATCGCGACAGGCTCGACACACTGCCCGGTTCGGTTGAGCAGGTGCTCGTCCGGGCGATGAGCATGCGCCCGGAACAGCGGTTCCCCACCCCCAATGAGTTTGCTCGGGCTTTGCACCAAGCGACGCGCCAAGAGAAACGCTACAGCGAGCGTGCGGTCCGTGAGGTGATCAAACGCGCTGCAGAAGATCAGGTGACGTTTCCAACTGAGGACCAGGCAATGTCCCTCGGCACCGTGCAGCGGATCGGCGCTGAGGTCGGATTGTCCGCCGAGCGAATTCAAAACGCGGCTGGCGCTTTGGAAACCGCTCCGCCGGCGCCGACAGAACTGGTAGGAACTGCACCGACGAGGCAAGGGGGCTTTCTCGGGGCACCTGCCAAGATCCACCTCGAGACGGTTGTCCAGTCTGAGGTGCCTCAGCAAGAGTTCGAAACGCTGCTGGAGGAGATCCGCACAGTGACTGGCGAGGTGGGCCGCGTCAACGAGACGTTGGGGAAGTCGTTGTCGTGGAACTCGTTGAGCTTCCAGAACACGTTCGAGGGATCCGGCCGCCTCATCCATGTCATGATCAAACCCAAGGAAGGAAGCACGCGCATTCGTGTCACGGAAAGCGCGGGCACCCATCCCGCGGTTGCCGTTGCCGCCATCGTGCTCGGAGGCGGTGTATTGGGTGCCGCCGCAGCAGAAATTGGAGGGGCGTTATTGGCGGGAACCGGTGTGCCGGAGTGGTTCGCGCTGTTTGTAATCGGTGGGGTGTGGGGGGGTACCTATTTTGCAACGCGGTCGCTGTTCAAGCGATTCATCAAGCGGCGGGTCAGGGTGCTCTCGGGCCTGATGGAGACGATTCGGCATCACATTACACACGCCGACAGATCGTCCGACTCCGGAGGAGACCACGATCCGTGAGGCCGGCCAGTCCTGAGTGATGCGTGTCCTCATTTTGGGCTGCGGGTACGTGGGAACCGCTCTGGGGCTCAGGCTTGCGCATGCGGGCTACGAGGTCTTTGGCGCCCGCCGTCGCCCGGAGCAGCTTCCCGCCGTACTGAATCCACAACGCGTAGACACCGTATCGAAATCGGGATTCGCGAATCTTCCTGCGGACGTCGAGCATGTTTTCTACATGGCGTCGGCGGATCGGAGCGACGATGCAGCTTACCAACGCGCCTATGTCACGGGCCTAGAGAACACCTTCGAGGCGCTCCAGGGAAGCGGGGTTCAACGATTCTGCTTCCTTTCGAGTACGGCCGTGTACGGCCAGCAGGACGGCAGTTTGGTTGACGAGCGATCGCCGACTGACCCAACAAACTTTCGGGGGACGCGCATGCTGGATGCCGAGCAGCTGGTGCTGCAAGCGTCGTTCGAAGGAATCATAGCGCGAAGCGCCGGAATTTATGGTCCGGGACGCACACGACTCGTCGATCGAGTCAGAGCCGGGAACAGGCGCATCGCATCCGGGAGTGACAGGTTCACCAATCGCATCCATCGCGACGATCTTGCCGCAGCGCTCGCCCATCTGATAGCTATGAAAAACCCCGACCCTGTCTACATCTGCAGCGACCACGAACCGGCGCTCAAGTCTGAAGTCGTTGCGTGGCTCGCCGATCGCTTGGGTATCCCGGCCGTCCGAGGAACA